>JAHDGT010000309.1 GCA_020631675.1 Bacteroidota bacterium | reverse complement strand
ACATTTACAGATTCTATATCATCTGGATTGATGTCTTGGATCGCATTTCCGTAGTCGAATCCACCACCACCACGTACCTGGTCAGAATCTGTAAAATTGGAGTTATCCATTGGTATACCGTCAACAACAAATAAGGGTTGATTTTGTCCTGCAAGAGATGATACACCACGTATTAATATTCTTGAAGACCCTCCCATGGTATTATTACCACCGTTGATCTGTACACCAGCTACTTTACCTTGTAAAGAGTTCACAAAGTTGGCTTCTCTGGCTTTATTCATATCATCCCCTGCTACCTCTTGTGTGGAGTAGACTAGAGACTTTTCTTCACGGGTAATACCTAAGGCGGTTACTACTACCTCGTCAAGGCCGATACCGCCTGCTAGGAAGGCATCTACTGTGTTTTGGTTGGCTTCTAAAGTCACTACTTGGCTTTCGTAACCTACGAAAGAGAATTTAAGGACTTTAGCATCATCGGGTACATCTATGCTGTATGTACCATCAATATCGGTGGTCGCACCGATTTGTGTACCCATGACCGAGACGTTCACCCCAACCAGGGTCTCGCCGGTCGCTACATCTGATACTGTTCCGGATACGGTTCGCTGGGCGAAGGCCGAGAAGGAAACGAATAACAGAAGTAAAGGGAGTAAATAAAACTTCTTCATACTTACTTCTTTTGGTTAAAAGGTATTTTAAAGCTTCTTCATGGTCTGTAAAATACCTCTATGGTAAGAAAAGGTTGTGTTCGCGATAAATTTACGTTTTTTAACCTACTATTAGGTCGCAATACGTTATTTTTTAACAATCAAATGAAAATCGCACACTAGGCATAAATGCCTATTTTGCCTTGTTTGACTGAAATTGTAACAGTTTAGCTCAGGCGATTTTGGCTGAGCTAAACTGTTTGGGATACTTCTAATTGCTTTTGATATAGTTGAATGGTGTTGTGTAAACCAAAATAAAGCGCATCACTGATGAGCGCATGTCCGATGGAGACTTCCAGTACATTCGGGACTTGGGAAACGAAGTAATGCAAGTTGGTCAGATTTAAATCATGCCCTGCATTGATGGCTAAGCCACATTCTGTTGCCCAGTTCGCAGCATCTATGAAAGACCGAACGGCTTGGTCTCTTTTGCCTTGCGCATAAGCTTTGGCATAGGGACCGGTATAGAATTCGATACGATCCGCACCGACTGCCGCACTGCCTGCTATACTTTCTCTATTAGGCTCCATGAATAAAGAGGTACGTATACCTTCATTATGAAGTGCTTTAACTACTTCTTCTAACAAGTGCTTATGTTTGATGGTGTCCCAGCCTGCATTTGAAGTGAGCACACCCGGGGGATCCGGTACTAATGTGCATTGGTCAGGTTTAACATCCAGTACCATCTTCAAGAACTTTTCATTGGGGTAGCCTTCTATATTAAACTCCGTATTCAGGACAGGAGCTAATTCATATACATCCGCATAACGGATGTGCCTTTCATCGGGGCGAGGATGTACGGTGACACCATCTGCTCCGAAACGCTCACAATCTTTTGCAACTTGCAGTAGATCGGGCATATTGCCCCCTCTTGCGTTTCTGATCAGAGCGACTTTATTGATGTTGACACTTAGTCTAACTGGATTCATGTGAGGCCAATATAGTTAGCGGATGTTAAATCTTGGTGGCATCGTACAATAATAAACGTCTATTATCGTATAGTTATGGGGGAGTGGAGATGAGTTGCAATAATTTCAGGCTAAGACACAACTAGCCGTATAATTTAGTCGTTAGTGCAAAAGTATAGGTTGCATAAAATTGTGGTTTTTCTGAAATTTTATTATAATGAATATAACTCTTACCCAAGATTGGATTTTGCGCAAGGGATAGGAGTGGTAATGAGCCTGACAGATGCGCCCTGAGGAGCGGCTTAAAAAAGCGACCTTGTGAAGCTCTTTTTAAGCCTGCGCCGAAGCAGCAGATGGCAGGTGAATTTTAACGGATAGCCCGGTGGACGCAGTGAAAGGCTGACGCCTTTAGACATAAGGCTCAAGACGTAAGACCTAAGATTTCCTGCTCGATGCCGACTTTCTTTATGCCTACAGTTTAAAGGCTTTTATTGCGGGCATGCGCCATAAAAAGCAAAAACCGACATACTAAAAAAGCATGTCGGTTTTACACTATTAACTATTGAAAGCACGAATTAGTAGCGGTAGTACTCTGGCTTGAATGGGCCTTCTGGTTGCACACCGATGTACTCTGCTTGTTCATTAGATAAGACATCTAATTCTACACCTAATTTTGCTAAGTGCAGGCGTGCTACTTCCTCATCTAGGTGTTTAGGAAGCATATAGACTTTGTTCTCGTATTGCTCACTATTGTTCCATAGCTCTAATTGAGCTAAGGTTTGGTTGGTGAAGGAGTTACTCATTACGAACGAGGGGTGCCCTGTAGCACAACCTAAGTTCACAAGACGTCCTTCAGCAAGTACGATCACATCTGAACCTTCAATGGTATACTTATCTACCTGAGGTTTGATCTCTACTTTAGTATCGCCATAAGCACCGTTTAGCCAAGCCATATCGATTTCATTATCGAAGTGGCCAATATTACAAACGATGGCTTTGTCTTTCAATAAGCGGAAGTGGTCTTCTGCGATGATATTATAACATCCAGTAGCTGTTACAACGATATCCGCCTCTTTAACGGCATCTATCATCTTTTTAACCTCATAGCCTTCCATTGCAGCTTGTAAGGCACAGATCGGATCGATCTCTGTTACGATCACACGGGCACCGGCCGCACTTAAAGAAGCAGCTGATCCTTTACCTACATCACCGAAACCAGCAACTACCGCCACTTTACCGGCGATCATTACATCTGTTGCTCTACGAATCGCATCGACACAACTTTCTCTACATCCGTATTTATTATCGAATTTCGACTTAGTGACCGAATCATTCACATTGATCGCAGGCATTGGTAGTGTACCATTTTTCATGCGCTCGTATAAGCGGTGAACCCCAGTTGTGGTTTCTTCGCTCAAGCCTTTGATACCAGCTACTAATTCCGGGTATTTATCCAATACCATATTGGTCAGGTCGCCACCATCATCTAAAATCATATTCAGCGGGCGATCCGTACTTCCGAAGAAAAGTGTTTGTTCAATACACCAGTCGAATTCTTCTTCGTTCATACCTTTCCAAGCGAAAACGCCTCCATCTCTTTCAGCAATGGCTGCTGCTGCATGGTCTTGTGTGGAAAAGATATTGCAAGAAGACCATTTTACCTCTGCACCAAGATCGATCAGTGTTTCGATCAAAACGGCGGTTTGAATAGTCATGTGCAAACAGCCGGCAATACGAGCACCTTTAAGTGGCTCTTTACCCGCATATTTCTCTCTCAAAGCCATCAAACCCGGCATCTCGGCTTCGGCCAGTTCGATTTCTTTTCGTCCCCAATCCGCTAAGGTGATGTCTTTCACCTTGTAGGCTAATTGTAGATCCAATGTCGTATTCATATCTATAAATTGATTGATTTTCACTTTCGGGATGCAAAGTTACATAAAGTAAGCTCATGTTGGCAGGATCTAACCGCTTGAACCCGATAAATGCTACAACAGAACAATCTCAAATGGGCTTTTGTTGTATGCCTGACGAGGAAGAGCGTATATAGCTTGTGAAAATGGCTAAATTCGCGATTATTTTTCAGAAAAATACCAAGATATGTATCCTGCGGAAATCGTTCTGCCTATGAAGGCAGAGTTAACCGACTCTGGTTTTACTGATCTGACTACAGCAGAGCAAGTTGACCAATTCATTCAGCAAGCGGATGGAACCAGTTTTGTTGTGATCAATTCTGTTTGTGGTTGTGCGGCTCGTAATGCCAGACCAGCTGCGAAATTAGCTGTCCAACACAGTGCTAAACGTCCGACATCAGTTGGAACCGTATTCGCTGGTTTTGACAATGCAGCTGTACAGCAAGCGCGTTCTTATACGGCTCCTTACCCACCTTCATCTCCTTCTATGGCTTTATTCAAGGATGGGGAGTTGGTTCATTTTGTGGAGCGTCATCAGATTGAAGGGGCTAGCGCTGAGGCGATCGCACGTCATCTGATCGCTGCTTTTGAGGAGCATTGTTGATATTGATGATAGCATAGTCGTTGTCGTTGTTGATGGACTTATGTCCACCTCACCCCTATGATATGCCGTCCCTTGGGGACTCAAATGAAAAAGGGCTGCAAGATTAAATCTTGCAGCCCTTTTTAGTTTTACATTCTCCCTTTAGGGAAAAGAGTATAAACTTACAATTACTTGGCTAGGATAATGCGCTCGGTTGCGATTTCTCCAACTTCGGTGATCAAGCGGACATTGTACATACCAGCAGCGATTGGTCCAGCATTAAAATCGATGCTGTATACTTCGTCAGCTACCATATTACCCTTGAATAAGGTGGCGATATGCTTGCCATCTAAACTATACACCGCAGCTTTAGCAAGACCTGTTTCCGAAACTTGGAAATCGATGGTTGTGCTAACTGTAAATGGGTTAGGATGAACTGTGATAGACGTTTCGTCAGTAACCGCTTTAGAGCGACCACCAGGAACATCACAATTAATCCAGTACCAACCAATATCCGTTTGAGCAGGCGCACTCGCATCAGTAACTTCAACAGTATACCAACCATTATGCAAGCCAGCAGCAGTTGCAACAGCACCAGCACCAGAAGCCATAGATGTACCAAGTCCATCTTTAATATCCCAAGCATATGGGGCAGTACCACCCACAATATCAACGGTTAACGAACCCGTTTCAGCAGTTAAATCAAAGCAATTGTCACCAACGACAACATCATTGATTATGTCTAAGAATTCATCTGTACCAGCGATGTAATCGTTAGCATATGTCCAAATACATCCTACTGCATCAGTAATGGTTACTGCCCAAATCGCATCGTCATTCCATATAACACGACCAGCGGTTGGACTAACTACAGAATGACGTACATAACCCGTTTCGTCCCATTCCCAGTCCATTGGAGGGATACCTGGCACATTCAATTGAATAACATCAGAATCAAATGGGGTAACACCTGCGCCAGTATCACCTGTTGCGATAACCACAACATCAAGTGGTGCTTGAGGATCACAGCAGTCAATCACTTCTACTGAGCGGAAAGTAGCGGAAATATCCGCACAAGGAACAGCGAACGGATCAAAAGCTATAGTAGTAACGTCAACTCCCATTAAGCCACCTGGAAAATCAGCGGTAGTATAATTTATCGCATAGATATCATAAGTACCTATTGGTAAACCAGCAGAAGGCAAAGTAGAACCTGTTGTTTCCGCAACAACTAAGTTAGTTGCAGGGTCCACTAATACATATGCTTGTGCATATGCAGGGTCATTCAAAAATGAACCTGGTTCGGAATTAGGGAATACGAAAAAGTCAGATCCCCCTAAGCAAACTTCATCAACAACGTCACAAACCGCAATAGCAAAAGGTCCATTGATTTCGTAGCAAGAAGTTAAGTCATCATAGGCAGGAAGAGATGCAATCGCACCGCCAGGAAGTGCCGCAGTGAAACCAGCTCCAAAATCCGTAGCTCGATAATTCACTGCATAAATCGTATAGTTCCCCGCAGTAGATACCCAAGTAGCTGTTTCTCCTACTACAATACCCGCACTATTCACAACAAGGTATTCTTGGATATAAGCAGGATCAGCATTAAAGTCTGTAGTCACTAGTGTTATGGGCGTACCGCTTTCATAATCACATTGTGCTAAGACGGTCTGAAAAGACAAGGCACAGAAGGCAATAATAATAGCTATCGTGTGCCCTGCATATTTAGATATGTAATTTTTCATAAGAATATTTTTCGGAAA
>JAHDGT010000308.1 GCA_020631675.1 Bacteroidota bacterium | reverse complement strand
TACGCCTGCCGAACAGCAGCAGGCAGGGGCTGAATTTTAACGGATAGCCCGGTGAACGCAGTAAAAGCTTGTGCTTTTTGAGACCCGAGACATGAGACTCGAGACATGAGACTATCTGCTCGACGTCGATTTATCGGCGAAAAGAAAAGCAAGTTTTTATTGCGGGCATGCGCCCTTATTGAACAAACAAACAGAATAGAGATCATATGGCTGAGAATAAAAACTTCTTCGCAAAATTCTTTGATTTTATTATCAATTTATTGACGGGGAGAAAACAGGAAAATAGGGATGTTCCGCCTATGCGTGATGTGCAGAACACACCACAAGCTGGTGGAGACTCAAGTTCTGGATCTGGTTCAGGTTCGAGTGATTCGGGTACTGCTGCGGATACATCAACAACAACGAATGGTGGACATGAAGCCGTGTTGGATGACTTGGATGGTGGCAGTACGAGTGGCGGCGGTGCGACGAGTGGACATGTGGAGGAGGTGCCCATTACGATTGACGCTGATGATGATCTGAATGCTCGCGATTTAGATCCGGACCCCATTGTGGAGGAGTCTATGGATGAGGCGAGTTTCAAGTACGGGAATTTGCATTTGCGGGTAACGAAGAGTAAGCAATTCGTGGCGGTGAAGAAGGACGTGGGCATGGCGCCGGCTGCTCCTTTACCGGGTATGGAAGGCAATCGTTCAATGTTTCCGGCAGGTGGGTCTAATGCAGGTGAGGATGCGGAGCTGCTGGGGGATTACGAATTGGTAAGACCTGTTGAAGAGACATTGGAGTCTGCCGAAGAAACGCTGGATGGTTTGAGAGGTAGTCCGTTAGTAGAGGAAGGGACGCATGTGTACCATTCCGCGCTACATAAAAATGATACGCCCTTAGTGCCTTCTGGCGAATTGTATATACTGTTTGATACATCGGCAACATTAGAAAACTGCTTGGCGGTGTTGGAGAAGTATCATTTGGAGGTGAAGGAGCGTAGGACGACGCATGAGTATGTGGTGCGGGTGACCAAGGGTTCTCCGAATCCTATTAAGACGACCGTGGCACTGCAAAAATTAGATATTATTGAAGTGGCAGAGCCAGAGTTTGTGACCAAGCCTGATTTTTTCTTCATGCCGAGTGATAACTTATTGAAGGATCAGTGGCATTTGGAGAATAAGGGGAGTCATGGCAATTGGCCAGCTGGAAGTTTTAAAGCTGGGGCGGATGCTAAGGTGGTTGAAGCATGGCGGCATTTAAATAACTTAGGAAGCAGTAATGTGACCGTTGCGGTGATCGATAGTGGTTTTGATACGCAACACCCGGATCTGAAAGGCAATGGCAGTAAAATTGTGGCACCTTGGGATTTTGAATTCGATTCACCAGATGTTGAGCCTCGTAGTGGCGATTGGCATGGTACGCCTTGTGCCAGTGTGGCTGTTGGTGCCGCGAATGGAGTTGGCGTAGTAGGTGCTTGCCCGAATGCCAAGTTGATGCCTATTCGTTTTGCTTATATCTCGGATAGTCAGGTGGAGCGTTGGTTCAATCATGCGATGAACAATGGTGCGGACATCATCAGCAATAGCTGGGGGGCACCGAATCCTGATTTCGTCATGAGTACGCGTATGTTCAATGCGATCAAAAAGGCGGCTACGAAGGGAAGAAATGGAAAGGGCTGTGTGATCGTTTTCGCTTCGGGTAATTCCAGTAGAAATATCACGCATCCGCAGCATCCGACCGCACCTACGGGTTTTGCCACACATCCGGATATCATTTCTGTTGCTGCTTCTAATAGTAAAGACGAATTCAGTAGCTATTCTAATTTCGGGGATCAGATCTCTGTTTGCGCGCCATCTAATGGTAATTCTGGTGCGGGCGTGACCGCGGCTGATGTTGGCGGTACGATTCCTTTGCCAAGCGGTGCTACGGGCTTCAAAGGCTATGATGCTGGTGATTATACGACTTCTTTTGGCGGAACATCAAGCTCTTGTCCTTTAGTAGCCGGAGTAGCGGGTTTGATCTTATCTGCTAATTCCAGCCTGACCGCTTTTCAAGTTAAACGTATTTTAGAAACGACAACGGATAAGATCGGTATGGCGAGTGCCTATCAGAACGGGCATTCCAGAAAATTCGGGCATGGTAGAATAAATGCTTTGAAAGCCGTGAAGAAAGCGATGGGGAATGATGTACCAGAAGATATACCCGTTTCGGGTGGCGGCGGTGGTAATGGATCGACCACGCCACCGCCGCCACCACCTCCTCCGCCACCACCGATTTTCCCTGATCTTACGCCAGCGGATAGTCAGCTGTTACCCTTTGAGGCGAGGCACAATGGCAGTTTTGCAAGAGAGGGGCAGGAGATCATCTTCAAAATCAGGGTATCAGACCGACTAACGGTTAAGCTAGATTCTCCTATTGGTGATGATAATCATGATTTTGATATGTATTGGAAAAAAGGAGGGGTGCCAACAGCAGGTGTGCATGATATAAGTGGGGCGACATTCGGTCCGGATGAGCAGTTCAATGTGAATAGCTTTGGGTTTGGTAAGCATTACATCATGATCCGAGCTTATCAGGGTTCAGGTGGCTTTAACCTAGATGTTTCCATGCCCAAAGCACCTGGTGAAAGCGGGGTGAAAGTACTGCCTGTTAGTGCTATGATCGGTGGTATCTTGATAAAGGAACGCCGTGAGAAAGTAGCCTATGAGTTGAGCCGTAGCAGTAGATTGACCGTTAAACTTACGGGTTTTGATGATGCGACCAACTTTGATATCTATGTGAAGCGAGGGGCTATACCCAAGTGGAACTCTAATGATGGAAAAGGCATCAGTGGCAACAGTAGGGAAGAGGTGATCTTAGCTAACCCTAGTCCGGGTGATTACTACATCATGCTGAGAAGCCAGAAAGGCAAAGGAGATTATGCTTTGTCCGTAGCTTTGACCTGATAGCCTGGTCTGAACTGATTTTTTGAAGTCACACACATTGCTCGAAAATCATTTCTTTTGTCGTGTTTCAGATGAAAATTGATATTCGTCGGTTTAAAATTCTAAAACATTTATACACTTTGGTGCAATTTTTTTACATTTGCAATCTCTGATAATGAGTAAGTTAGAAACTCAGTCCAGATGTTTACAAAAATAATTCTTCTTACATGGGTAGTAAGGGATTAAGAAGCCGCGGTGTAATGCTGCGGCTTCGCTTTTTATAAAGCATCTAATCTATCAGAAATAGGTTGAAACAAGGCTTGTTTTAACAAAGAAAATGAGGCTACAAGGAATGTGTCGATTTTATTTTAAAATTCTAACTCTTTCCATCTACCAAAATTCAAATAGAGATAGGCCAATGTGCCTTGAATGACCCAATACAAAAACTC
Organism: Bacteroidota bacterium; assembly: GCA_020631675.1. Lineage (GTDB taxonomy): Bacteria > Bacteroidota > Bacteroidia > Chitinophagales > UBA2359 > JAHDGT01. Next base: position 2,521 of record JAHDGT010000308.1, on the reverse strand, counting down.
GCTGGTCCACACATACTGTAGGTCCAGATTCAGAACTTTGGTCACGCTATAAGCATAGGTCAGATAAACTGCAACGGCAGTAGCTTGCACGAACATAGAAAGGGTAGTAGCCCCTGTGCCCATCATGCCATTGAATATGATGACAGATATGGAACAAGCCAATAAAATGGCGATCAGCAAGGGTATAAGGGCTTGAGTACCAGAAACCACACCTGCTTCTGAACTGAATAAGGGTAAAATTGTGCCCGGAAACAAAAGTAGTAGTAAACAGGGCAGAATAGTGAAAATGAAGCTGAGTACGGCTGTTCTATTGACAGCGATCATTACCCTTCTATATTTACCCTGTCCGATCAAATTACTCACGATCGCATTGGCCGCGGAAGCAAAACCCCAGGCGGGAATACTCAAAAAGGTGTATACATTTTTCAAAACGGTAGACACACTTAAAGCGCGTTTACCCATATTTTCTATTAAAGCGAATAAGATGAACCAACCGCCCAAGCCGATCAGGTACTGCAATACCATAGGTGCTGAAAGCTCTACTAACCTTCTCATACTGCTCATATCAAAGCCATGAAAACGACGAAGGTTGTATTTACTCAAGGAACGATCGTAGATTAAATAACCTATGCCGAATACAGTAGAGATGATCTCAGCCAATGTAGAAGCAAGTCCGGCACCCGCTATTCCCATTTCAGGTAAACCAAATTGACCAAAGATCAGGCTGTAATTTAAAAACACATTACTGATCATCAGTACTGTGGTCACGGCGGCTATGATATTGGTCCTGCCTATGCCCGTGTACAAGGCCATGAGCACGAAACCGAATAGGCTGAAGAAAATCCCGTAAGACCGGTAAGATAGATAACTCAGGCTGGCATCGTAGATCTCCTGTGATTTTATGAAGAGCCAGAGCACATTAGGCGAAAGCAGGATCAAAAACAGGAATAGCAAGAAAGCCACGAACATCTCCAAGTAAAAGAGATTCCATGTGATCACGCCCACTTCCTCATTTCTACCTGCCCCTGCTCTGCGCGCGATGAGGATCTGCCCCGCTCTGGAGATGCCGAAACCGATCATCATCAAGACCAGATAATAGATCGATATCAAGCCGCATGCGCCCAGTTCCACTTCACCAACACGACCTAAAAAGATCACATCAGTGATGCCGATCAGATTTTGCGCCAGGCTACCCACAATAATGGGCGCGGCCAATTCCATGATCTGTTTGTAAGAAGCTTGAATCTGCATGGCAGCTTAATGGTATGGTATTGCCTTTCTATATCTGAATCACAAAGCAAGAAAAGAACGTACAAATCTTAAAAAGAGTTCTTGCGTATAATTCATTTTTTGTAACTATTTAGGTTGAGGCTTTCGAGAAGAAAAATCAAGCTTTTTGTTCTTAATCGAAGCTCTTCTTGAAAGGAATCGCAGTAGGCTTGCTTGAGAGAAAGCTGAAGCGTAAGGGCAAAAAGATATTTTTCAGCCGAAATTGCTCGACCTAAACAGTTACCATTTTTTAGATGCCAAAGGTAGCGATCCCCATGACACTTCAACACTTAAACGACTTGCTTTTTCTGATTTAGGGTCAAATTTTTACTTCTTTTGCCCACAAGTGAGAACAATATCATCTAGACTTTCCAATTCAAAACAAAAAATAGTATAATTGCGATACATAGGGGCCTTTGGACTATAATTCCTATCTTTCCCCCTGAAAACACAGTATAGGAATCCCTCAAAGAAACAATTCTATTTTCATATGAACGCGATCCGACTCATACTCAGCTTACTATTACTTGCCTTAGTGGTTTTCTTGGCATACACTCTGGTCATGACGATCAAAGAGCCGATCGACTTTAACAAAGAGAAAGCCGTTCGCGACGAAGTGGTGGTCAAACGCCTTGAAAAAATTCGCGACTCTCAATTGGTATTCAAGCAATTGCACGGTAAGTACGCCAATAGTTTCGATACCCTGATCACCGTATTGAACAACGACTCTATTGAGATCACTAAAACCATCGGTGATCCTAATGATTCTACCATTCAAGTAAAGATCGAGAAGTTCAAAAAGGCGATCAAAGATTCTCTTTTCAAGGGTGATGACCGCAATATCATGGATGACTTGGCCGTAGTGCCCGGCGTTGATGGCGAACAGTTCTACATGATGGCAGATACGATCAGAAAGAACAATGTATTGGTTTACGCCTTCGAATCCGGTGTTCCTTATAAGAACCTCTATAAGGGCATGATCCCGAAATACTTTGATAATCTGAAAGATGACACCCTCAGAGTGGGTAACATCAAAGAAGGTACAACCGCTGGTAACTGGAAAAAGCAGTAGCCTTTGTTAGCTTGTCTTCTTCCTCTTTTGGGGGAAGGCGGGTGCATACCCGCAATAAATAAGCAGCGTAACATAAAACCAGATATTGATAGTAGAGGTGCAGCATGCGCATCTCTACTATTTTTTTGTCTATTCGTTTCAAAACGCTGCTCATTCACTGCGGGTACCGGGCTATCCGTT
>JAHDGT010000307.1 GCA_020631675.1 Bacteroidota bacterium | reverse complement strand
GAAAGCGGCGTATCGGTATACACCCCTCAGTAATGAGCTATAAAAAATAGGAATCCTTAGTAGATTCCTACTGTTAAAGGGCGATACTTGAAAAAGTATCGCCCTTTTTTATTGCCCGCAACATGTATATTATCAATATTTAACAAAAATTTATAGTCATATTTCTGTCATTATGCGCAACCAATTCGCACTAACTACGTATAAACTAATGAAACGGTTTCCGGACTAGATCCACAAAAATGAATTACGGACCCACATACGTTGTTCATTTGGTTCTATTCCTGATATATTATTATAGGGTAATCATACCCGCATCACATTCCCTAAAGACTGAAGGATGCAGGAACATGTACTAGTGAGCAGACGCTCCTCATGGCGCATTGCGCCCAATTCTCCCTCGAATTCAAATTCGAATTCCTTTTTTCAAAAAGAAAAGTTTGAACCAATTCTTAGAAAGCAGTCCCATTTAGCGGTTGCGCATCTAAACGCCTCGGTGCTTGAATCGAGAGTGGTCGAATTGGTGAAATACGCACCAACCGATATTTCTACGACCAATGGTCGCTGACTCGTTTTACTGATTAAACTACATAATAGGGTTTAGTAAGGGGTTTTTCGATATTATCTGACTGATTTCTGAAACATTTTCAGTCAAGTGATCGAACCACAGCCTCATCGACACATCGTCGGTGAGGCTTTTTTACTTTTGTCCAAGTACTTGTTACCTTTAGTGCGTCTACTAGTGGTTAAAAAACAGCTTTATTACCGATGAATTATCCCCATTTACTGGCTCCTCTTGATCTTGGATTCACCACCTTAAAAAACCGCGTGCTCATGGGCAGCATGCACACCGGATTGGAAGAGGAAAAAAACGGCTATGAAAAAATGGCCGCCTATTATGCTGAACGTGCCAAAGGCGAGTGCGGTTTGATCGTTACTGGAGGTATAGCTCCTAATAGGGCAGGTTGGGCAAAGCCCTTCGCTGCTAAACTCACCACTAAAAAAGAAGCTAAAAAGCATCAGATCATTACAAAAGCCGTACATGAGGCCGGTGGTAAAATCTGTATGCAGATTCTACATACCGGACGCTATGCTTACCACCCCTTCGCGGTATCGCCCGGGAAAAGCAAATCGCCCATTACTCCCTTTGCTCCTTGGAAGCTGAGTAATGCTAAAGTGCATTCTACCATTGATGATTTTGTTAATTGTTCCGCATTGGCACAGGAAGCCGGCTATGATGGGGTAGAGATCATGGGTTCCGAAGGCTACTTGATCAATCAATTCATCGCGGCTCGTACCAATGATCGTAAAGATGAATGGGGAGGGAGCTACGCCAATAGAACCCGCTTCCCTTTAGAAGTGGTTCGGCGAACAAGGGAAAAAGTAGGCGAAAACTTCATCATCATCTATCGCCTTTCCATGTTGGATCTTGTAAAAGGCGGAAGCACATGGGAAGAGATCGTTGAGTTGGCGAAAGGGATAGAGGCGGCAGGTGCCACTTTGATCAATACGGGTATCGGTTGGCATGAGGCAAGAGTTCCAACTATTGCCACTATGGTACCAAGGAGGGCTTTTACTTGGGTAACTGAACGCCTGAAAAGCGAAGTGAAGATCCCCTTGATCACAAGCAATAGGATCAATATGCCGCATGTGGCAGAAGAGGTATTGGCGGATCAACATGCCGATATGGTGAGCATGGCGCGCCCTTTCTTGGCAGATGCTGATTTTGTCATCAAAGCAATGGAAGGCAGAGAAGATGAGATCAACACTTGTATAGCGTGTAACCAAGCTTGTCTGGATCACATCTTTTTGAATAAAACCGCAAGCTGTCTGGTTAACCCTCGTGCTTGCTATGAGACCGAATTGAATTTTACACCTACCAAAAGTCCTAAGCGATTAGCGGTTGTCGGTGCCGGACCTGCCGGACTTGCTTTCAGCACCAATGCGGCCAGTAGGGGGCATCATGTGGATCTATTTGAGGCCAGTGCTGCTATTGGTGGGCAGTTCAATATGGCGAAACGTATTCCGGGTAAGGAGGAGTTTTATGAGACCTTGCGTTATTTCAAGCGACAGATCGAGTTAACAGGAGTGAACCTACACTTGAACCACAAAGTGACAAAAGAAGAGCTATTGAAGGGCAAGTACGATGAAGTTGTGGTGGCAACAGGCGTAAACCCTAGGCAATTGACCATCAATGGAATTGATCACCCATCTGTGTTATCGTATGTGGATGTACTGGCACATAAAAAAGAGGTGGGTAAAAGAGTTGCTCTGATCGGTGCGGGCGGTATTGGTTTTGATGTGGCTGAATATCTGTCCCACGATGAAAATCATGAACCGACATCGCAGAATATAGCCGCCTACTTATCTGAATGGGGCATAGATCCCGAAAATAAAGTACGTGGTGGAATAGAAGGCATAGAAGCTCAGGTTTTACCCTCGCCTAGAGAGATCTTTTTATTACAGCGTACGAAAGGTAAGCTGGGGGCTAAACTGGGGAAAACCACTGGCTGGATACACCGTTCGAGCTTGAAGAAAAAAGAAGTGAAAATGATCGGTGGGGTGAGTTATGAGAAAATAGATGATCAAGGGCTTCACATCACCATAAACGGAGAACCCAAGTTATTGGAGGTGGATAATGTGGTGATCTGTGCAGGGCAAGTGCCACTTAAAACCCTAGCGGATGAATTGGAAAGTTCAGACCTTAAAGTACATTTGGTGGGCGGTGCGTTCGAGGCGAAGGAATTAGATGCAAAGCGGGCCATTGACCAAGCGAGTAGATTAGCGGCTATTATTTGACAGAAACACTTCTTTCCCATAGTGGGTATGCGCGAGGGATAGGAATGGAAATGAGGTAGTTAAGGAGCGCACTGAGCGGCGGCATAAAAAGGCGGCCCAGAGGTAGCCATTTTTATGCCTGCCAGCGAAGCAGCGAACAACTGCCGAATTGCAATGGATAGCCCGGACCCAGCTCTAAAAGGCTTAAAGGCATGTTTTTTCATTATTCGGTAATTGAAGCTGCCTTTTAGAGCTGGGGCGCGCCATAGAAGGAAAAGAGAAGGAACAAATCCGTATTTTCGCACTCTTAAGTATTTGGACAAAAGTATCCTTATAGCTTTTTGAGGTAAAATTTCATTGTCAGCACGACATCTCACGTCTTGAGTCTCAAATCTATTGTCTGATTACTTATCATCCCCTTTACGTAACGATATAGACGCAAAACATGCAATTAAAAGCGATTAAGAAGTTAGGAAGCAAGCGAACCAATATTTATTTGATCAGTGATAAGACCGCGATCGAGCAATTGCCGTTGAATGATGCGGCAGCCGCCTATGTGCAAAAGATGCTGGATCAAGAAGTTGCTGAAATTGTGTTGAATGCGGATGGTAAGATCACGATCATCGCCTGTTTCAAGCAAAAGGAGGCTGAGCATCAGACTTTTGAAGGTTTGCGCATGTTGGGTGCGGAGGTGACCAAACGTTTGAACAAATTGAAGCTGGACACAGCGGCAGTAAGTAATGAAACAGATGTCGCGGGTGCGGAATTGTACTTCGCGGAAGGAGCGGCTTTGGCTAATTACCAGTTTTTGAAATACAAAAAGGAAGCTGCTAAAGAGCAAAACGCCATGCGCACTTTAGAGGTGGTTACGGATGAAGCTGCCTTGAGTAAATTGACGGTTGTAATTGAAGGGGTTTGCAAAGCACGCGATCTGATCAATGAACCTCTGATCACTTTAACGGCACCTCAACTGGCCGAAGAAGCGAAGAAAGCTGCTAAAGAAGCGGGTTTCAAAATAACGGTCTTCAAAAAATCGCGTATCGAACGTGAGAAAATGGGTGGCTTATTGGCTGTGAATTCGGGTTCAATTGATCCTCCGACCTTTTCTATTTTAGAGTGGAAGCCTAAAAACGCGGTGAATAAAAAACCTATCGTTTTAGTGGGTAAGGGGGTTGTTTACGATACGGGTGGTTTGAGTTTGAAGCCTACCGTGGGTATGGACATTATGAAGTGCGATATGGGTGGTGCGGCTGCCGTGATCGGTGCTTTGTATAGTACGGCCAAAAACAAATTGCCTGTTCATGTGATCGGCTTGGTACCGGCTACTGATAACCGCCCGGGAGGCAATGCGTATACGCCGGGTGATGTGATTCGTATGCATAGCGGTGCGACCGTTGAGGTTTTGAATACGGATGCGGAAGGAAGAATGATCTTGGCGGATGCCTTGAGTTATGCTAAAAAGTATAAGCCTGAGCTGGTGATTGACATTTGTACCTTGACGGGTGCTGCTTTGGTCACGATCAGTAATCATGGTATGTTGTTAATGGGAACGGATGAGGCTGCTAAAGCACAATTGAAAAGCAGTAGTTTCCATGTGTACGAGCGTTTAGCGGAATTGCCCTTATGGGATGAATTCAAAGAGCAGCTGCGTTCTGATATCGCGGATGTGAAAAATATTGGTGGCCGCCACGGAGGCTCTATCACCGCTGCGAAATTCCTACAGCATTTTGTGGATTTCCCTTGGTGTCATATTGATATGGCGCCTATGGGCTGGAATGCTAGTGAAAGCGGTTACCGCTTAAAAGGTGGTTCTGGTGCTGGTGTACGCTTGTTCTATGATTTCCTAGCTAATAGAGCAAAGTCGCAAGCAGAATAAATCACTACCCACTTCTGTTTTTTTAGCTAAAATTGCCTGACCTGAACAGTTAGATTTTTTTATACCTACCTCAATAATCATTGCTTTGAGTCAACCTAAAACGCAGCCAACAGCTACTCTGGAACGTCCCCAAATCGGTATCACCATAGGTGACCTAAATGGTGTGGGTCCGGAGGTCATCATGAAAACTTTCATGGATAAGCGGATGTATGATAGATGTACACCTGTTATCTATGGCTCTGCAAGAGTGATCAGCTACCACCGTAAAGTGTTGGGTTTTGATAGCTTTGAATATCATGCCGTTGGTGATGCGGGAAGGGCGAAAGCAGGAAACTTCAACCTGATCAATTGTTGGACCGAAGAGACGCAACTTAATTTAGGAGAATCTTCTAAGTCGCTTGGTAGGTTTGCGTTAAGAGCATTAGAAAGTGCGACCTACGACTTGAAAGAGGGGAAGATAGATGCCTTAGTGACCGCTCCCGTTAATAAGAATAATATTAATAATCAGGAGACACCTTTCTTCGGACATACGGAGTATCTGACCGAAAAATTCGAGGCGGGCCAAAGTGTGATGTTACTTTGTAGTGAACACATGCGCATGGGTTTGGTGACGAATCACTTGCCTGTTGCTAAGGTTGCTGCCGCGATCACACCTGAGTTGATCGTTGAGAAATTGAAAGTATTGGAGAAGGGCTTGAAAGAAGACTTCGGAATTGAAAAACCTAAGATCGCTGTGTTCGGTTTGAACCCACATGCAGGGGATGGCGGATTAATAGGGGAGGAGGAGCACAAGGTGATCATGCCCGCCATTCAATATGCGAAAGAAAAAATGGATAGTATGGTCTTTGGTCCCTTTGCAGCTGATGGTTTCTTTGGGCGAGCGATGTATAAAGATTTTGACGCGATACTCGCAATGTATCACGATCAAGGCTTAGTGCCTTTTAAAGCCTTGAGTTTTGGTGATGGGGTGAATGTCACCCTTGGCTTGCCAGTCATACGAACTTCTCCGGATCATGGTACCGCATTTGATATCGCTGGTAAGGGAATCGCTTCTCCTGAATCGTTCAGACAAGCTATTTATCAGGCGATAGACTTATGGCGGGAGCGAAAGAATTATATGGAGATGTCGGCCAATCCTCTGGAAAAAGGAAGGATACATCAGCACGATGATCGAGGCTGATGCGATTCAAAAGCAAAAGGCGCGGTATCTTATAAGATACCGCGCCTTTTGCTTTTGA
>JAHDGT010000306.1 GCA_020631675.1 Bacteroidota bacterium | reverse complement strand
GTAATAGTTGGATTGCTTGAACTATTGAAAGTACCTAAGAATAATTCACCCGCAGGAATATCTGTCAAAGTACCTCCGCCAATATCAACTGTATAGGTATCAGAACCCTCAATGGTCAAGTATAATTCATAAGAACCACTGACGGTACAATCAAATTCATAAGTGAAGTCAAGATCACATTCACATTGTTCCGTCACACTAAGTGTTTGTACGCAGTCAGCAACTGTTTCGTCAGAAATGGTGAAGTTATAAGTCGCATCATCATCAAATGTACCTATAGGGAAATCGCCAGCAGGTATACCTGTAATAGTATTTGTTCCATCACTGATGGTATAAGTATTTGATCCCGTTAGGTTCAATACTAAATCATAGGTGCCATCTGTATTACAATTGTGGGTATAAGCGACTTCCAGATCACAATCCGGACAAGTTTCGTCTACACTTACTGTAGTAGTACATTCTGCATCAGCTTCGTTTGTGATGGTGAAATCATATGCACCTTCAGCAACATTTAGTGTAAGCGTACCAGCTGTCACACCCGTTTGAGTAGTTGTGCCATCACTTACTGTATAACTATCAGAACCTATGATTACGATTTCCACATCAATGCTTTCTTCATCAGCGCAAGTAGCACTTGCACTAGCTTCAAGATCACAGATACATTCTTGTGTACCACTAATGATTTCAGAACAAGATTCGTCGCCATCTTTAACGATCGTGATCACATAATCCCCACTGTTGTAAGGGCCCATCACTAAATCACTTGTGCTGCTAAGAGCAGTTAATGGGTCATTAATACCATCATTGACGGTATAGGTTCCCGTACCTGTGAAGTCGATGGTCACATTGAAAGTACCATCTTCATTACAAGTCGCTTCTGATTCAACTAATAGATCACATTCTTCACTACAATCTACATTCTTTGTGATCTGACAGCCATTGTCGTCTATCACATAAAGGATATAAAGATCGTCCGGAAGATCCGGGAATTCACCAGTATTATTCTCTGCAACTTGTACAGGCGTGAAGGTGAAGGTCCACATCTGGAAAGTATAAGGAGGCGCACCACCGGTCACTTCAAAACCATCATCACAATCATAAGGCTCAACAACTTCCATTGGTTCGCCAAAGATCTCAATACCGAAAATCGCCGTAGAACAATTGTCAGCATCTGTTACGACTAAATCGTAAGTGTTCGTTTCTAAGTCAGTGAAAGAACCACTACTATTGGTTTGGTAAATAACTGTTGTTCCAGAAACAAAAAGATCATATGTATAAGGAGCACCTGCACCACCAGAAGCGGAAACGCCTAAGGTACCATAGTCACAGAAGTCAGTATTATTAGTAACCGTGATCGGTTCCACTTCTTCCACTTCTACATTAAGAGGGGCGGAAGGACAGCCATCACTATCGACGCCATATACGGTATAGCTACCGATCGCTTGACCCGTGAATGTGAATTGTCCGCTGGCATCAACAGCTCCAGTAGCTAACCAGCCATTTGTAGCATTGCTTGGGTCTGAAATGTCAAAAGAACCCGCAGCAGTGTATAGGTATAAAGTCCAGCCTGTACTTCCAGCATCAACAGTGATCTCACCTGTGAATAAACAGCCGTCACCAGGTACTTCAGCTAATTCAGCAGGCGCACCCAAAACGACTGGAACAGAAGCCTGACAGCCTTGCCCATCTTCTACAACAGCATGATAGCTACCATCAGCAACACCTGTGAAAGTGCCGGTGCCTGTCAATGTGCCTTCATTAGAGGTTACATCAGCACTTGCACTTGGCGCAGCGGCAGTTGATAAGAAGACACTATAAGTTCCATCCCCTCCACTTACGGAAGTAACACTGACATCACCGGTGACACAACTCACAGAAGCTTGTATATCTAAGGCTTCAAAAGTGCTTACATCAACAGCTGTAGTCGGACAGCCAGCTGCATCTAAGGCGTAAACCGTATAGTTGCCACTTGCGATACCACTAAAGTTTCCACTTACATCAGAACCACTGCTATCCCCTAAGTCGGATGCGATCCAACCATTTACGGCATTTGTAGGATCTGCTTCATCAAATGTTCCAGTAGTCGAGTATAAGTAAAAGTCGAAATCAGGAGCACCACCATCAGCGGATACACTGATCACACCCGGACTTGAACAAGCAAAATCGGCGGCAGATAAAACAGCGGGATCCACACTGGCCAAACTGACCGCTACAGAAACTTGACAGCCATTACCGTCTTCGATCACAACGAAGTAGTTGCCCGCAGCAACACCTGTAAAAGAACCTGTGCCACTAAGTGTGCCTTCATTCGTGCTTACATCCGCAGTTGCGCCTGGCGCAGCTGTTGTTGATACAAAAACAGTCAAAGCACCATCACCACCATTTGCAGTGGTCACATCAATTTGATCACTGGCTTCACAAGCCGCTGCGGGAACGCTGGCTGCTAAGTTTAGTGCTTCATAAATCGTTACCTCATCGGGGTCTGCCAAACAGCCATTCGCATCAATACCGTAAACGGTATAAGTTCCAGCAGCAATGCCAGAGAAGTTAACAGCGAAATCAGAACCAGAGCCGTTTCCTGCATCGGTGGCTATCCAGCCATTAGCGGCATTTGTAGGGTCTGCTTCATCGAAAGTGCCGGTCGTAGTGTATAAGTAGAAATCCCAATCCGGATTGCCGCCCGCTACTGTACCGCTGGCTGCATTAGGTGTTGAGTCACAATCGTTTTCCACCATAGTGATAGCAGGCGCGGCAGCAGAGCTGATGCTGATCGGTACAGAAACCTGACAACCTCTGTCATCTTCGATAACGATAAAGTAAGAGCCGTCAGCAGCACCTGTCAGCTGACCTAAGCCAGTGATCGTCCCTTCATTAGTTGCTACGTTCGCAGTTGCACTTGGCGCAGCGGAGGTAGATAAGAAGATGCTGTAATTGCCATCACCACCACTAACAGCAGTAACCGTTACAGAACCATCACCACTACAAGAGCCACTTGCACCAGAAGCTGTGATGCTTAGAGGATCGAATACCTCTACAGCTACTTGAGCAGTACAACCACCTGCGATATCAGGATTGTTATCCGTCACCTCAACGGTATAATTACCAGCAGCAATACCAGAGAAGCTACCCGTATTATTGGAGTCGCCAGTTTCTACTACTGTAAAAGTATAAGTCACTCCTGTGATCCAAGAAGCACCCGCATAACCACCACTGGCGGTCACGCTGATCGTACCATCGTCACAAGAAGAATTGGCGAATAGATCCGGCGCACCATATACATCTATATCCGCTTCCATGATCGTACAGCCGTTGTCATTGTCGGCATAAACAGTGAATTGACCAGGAGGTACGCCAGTGAAAGTGCCTTCACTTAGTCCGCCGCCTAAATCAGTAGCAGTAAGCGGAGGCAAAACCAAAGGAACACCACTACCGAAAGGAGCACCTTGAGGATATAAGAAGTAGGTCCAAGCCCCACCTGTTGTAGTGGTGGTTTGAACGGTGATTTCATCTGTACAAGCTGTGTTAGTTGCAGTAATTGTGAAATCATCCGTATTCACAGTGACGGTAACAGGCAGTGAAAACTGACAGCCTTGATCATCCTCTACAACCGCGAAGTAACTGCCAGGAGCAACGCCCGTTAAAGTACCAGGAGCACTTAAACTTCCTTCGTTACTTGCAACATCATTAGTAGCAGATGGGGCTGCTGTAGTAGATAAGAAAATGCTGTATGTACCATCTCCGCCACCAACAGCGGTAATAACCGCTTGTTCTTGGAAATCACAGAAATCATCAGACAACTCTAAAGTAAGCGAGTCATATACATCAACAGTGGTAGTGGTAGAACAAATCGTACCAGATGGAGTACCATCGCCATTGATGTGTTCATACTCAAGGGTGATGGTATGCGTGCCAGCAGATGCGCTTGTGGTACTGAATGCACCACTTGCGTCCGCATTACCGAGTAAACCATCAATATCAGAAGAGATGCTGTAAACAGTAAGGTCATCATAAAGTGGGTGATCGGGTTGACCGCCACTTACTGTTAATGAGATGGTATTGGCATCATTACAAGTATTCGGGTTGATGGCGATATTGATCGCATCATAAACAGGCACTTCGATCGTAGCCATACAGCCTTCTGTATCACTCACGATCACATCATAAGTACCCTCAGCGATTCCGGTGAAAGTACCAGTGGTATTTGTGCCACCACCAGCGGCACTAGCATCATAAGTATAAGCTTCACTGGCGTCATATGCAGGCAAGCCACCTTCACCAGTTACATTAATGGTATTAAAAGAACAAGGAGCCACATCAAAATCAAGAGAGATGGGTGCTAAAGCAACAAAAGGACCAACATCGGCATACACTTCACAGCCAGCGGGGCCGTTCGTATCAAAGCTTTCCCAGATGGTACCGTAAACCGTGATATCTTGATTGTAGGGTAATGAACCATCATTAGTCAGTGTAGCAGATTGACCGCTTCCAATATAGTTGGTTGTAGGATCGGTATAAGGATCCGCATTATTATAGTGTAACTCATAAGTACCACCAGCGTAAGGAATGTAAACATTAGCGGGGTTAGTAACCGCTACATCAATGGATTCCCCTTCACATAAAATGGTTTCCCCTGTTAAAGTTAATTCATCTTCTTCAGGACATTCGATGGTGAAGGTCACTTCAAAGAAAGCCGGAAGTGCGTCTGGACAAGATTGAACGGCTTCCCAGCGAATGGTATTTTCTCCACAGTTGACCACTAGCTGACCAGGACCGGCAGTGCCTGTACTTCCTTCTTCTGGGAAAGTGATCAGCTCTGCCATGTATTCAGAAGCTTTTGGTAAAGCCGCACAGTTTGAAGTAGATTCAAAAACAGGCTCCCCATTCACTGAAATGGAATATTCAATAGTTGATTGCGGACAAGCTGTTGCAGGTTCTACAACGATCTCAGTATCCAACAACTGACCACAAGCGAAAACATCACCATTATTGATGTTCGTATTGAAGGTCATGATAGGTTGTACGGGATCACCGCCTGCCACAAACTCGAATTCTTGCGGGTAGGAGGGGTTCAACCATCCAGCAGCCGGAAGTGTACATTCTAACTCCATCGCATTGATCGTACCCACCGATGGGTTAACACCACAACATCGGTAAGGACCAGAAACCGTACTACTGCTTTCTGCTAAACCTTTAAAGTAAAGGGGGTTAAAACAATAGGAAGCGGTAGCTCACTCCAGGGCAAAACTCCGAAACAGGTATGGATAAGATGTTATCACAACCTCCAGGATCGCCACAAGCTGTACCCGTTGCCGTACTTCCCGGAATACAGTTGGTACCCCAGAAACCATGCTCGATCGTACCGCTGGCAACTTCTTCAAATTCCAAGTCACAGCCCGCACAATCTGAAATGGCTTGCAGTGACCATAGGATGTCTACCTCATTAAGACCAAGCCCATTCACATCACAATCTGAGGTGAATGCGCCACAATCTGGTAAAACGGATGGATCGAGACTAACATTGAATTCATAGTTCGCACCTGCGAGCGTGGGTCCGCTCGTAACGGTAGCATAAGGTGGGTTTTCTGCTTGTGCTCGTTCACTAAGTCCGCAAAGCAGCAGGATCAGTGAAACGGCCAGAAACCGTTGTAATGTGGTTCTCATGGAGGATTCCTCTATTTGTTTAAGTTATTGTTCAGTTTCAGTACACATTTTCGGTGGAAGCCTTAAACGTGTCGTATGGCCAAGATACGACTTACTCAAGCGGCAAAGAAATACTAATTAGTAAGTTTGTCATATCTTAGGTCTCTTGATGACTTGATTAAGTCTCTGTTAATCAGTTGTTAGTGAATATATTTAAACGCTTCTAATCTTAACAAAACATGCCTTGACTTATTATCAGCTATCCACTACAAGTCTATATCTA
>JAHDGT010000305.1 GCA_020631675.1 Bacteroidota bacterium | reverse complement strand
CCCGCCGCTCAGGGCGCTCCTTAGCCGGCTCATTTCCACTCCTATCCTTCGCGCGGGAACTTGTTAATTTTGAATGCTGAATCCCAGAGTTTTGAACTGGGATTTTGCAGATGATCGGATGTACCCGATGCAATATCCCACGCATTGTAGCGGCGCTGCTTGCCTGCGCCATTCGGCTTACGCTTGCCAAGAAGGGCGACCACAAGGGATCGCCCCTACCCATTGATTATTTGACAATAGAGCACAATTTCCATTGTAGGGGAGCACCCATGTGTGCTCCCGCCCACAGCAAAATGATTTTGAAATTCTGAAACCCGATGTAGAGACGCATTGCATCTATCTACCGCGAGCAGATGAAGACCGAATAGGGTGTGTAGCGGCGCTGCTTGCCTGCGGCTACCCCTATCCTATATCACGATCTATGCTGCTTAAAATTCTCTGCTTGTTCAAACACCTCCGTATACACCTCATCATTCGTTTCTGGCGGGTAACCATGTTCATCTAACAATAAGATCAAACCCACCTTCAAGGCGGATTTTATATCCTCTCGTTTATTCCAATCCGGGAAGGCGGATTGTTTGTCGACTAAAATTTTGATGGCCTGCGCCAATTCGATCAACTTATCTTCTGGATAACTAAAACCGTATTTTACAGAGAGATCTTTTAAAATATCATAGAAGGCCTTTTCTTCAAAGTCGATGCCCAGTTCGTCACCAGAAGTAAACTCCTTATGGATCTCTAAAATCAAATTGGTGATTTCTTCGGCGATTTCTTCGTTCAGACCTTCTACCAATTCATCCTGCTCATCTCTATCATTATATCGCTTTACCAATGCGTTCATTTTTTCACTGAAATCAATACCACGCACTTTGTTCACTTTCTTGATTTTAACGATCGCTCTGGCCAGTAGCTGTTGTAGCAATTTGATTTTGGTATGGGGTAGTTTGATTTTATTGATTTTAGCCAAATAATCCGCATCAAAAATATCTTGCTCTGCTTCTTGTGTTTCTCCTAGTTTGAAAAGCTCTTCTACTCCTTCACTTCTCAGGGCTTCTTCTATCATTTCCCTGACCTTGGCATTCATTTGAGCCGTATCAGGTGCGCCGCCTTTGGTCAGCTTGAAAATGATGGATCGTATGGCAAAGTAAAAATGGGTCTGGTCTCTTTCGGTATCTGTTAAAGCCTCACTAGCGGCACAGATGTCGTAAGCAGCTTTTAAGCGTTTTACTAAGCCCATGAATCGGGCTTCTAAGTCTTGACTGGCTTGTACGTGTTCCGCCCCCTTTTTCAGACTGTTCATCTGCTGCAAGGCCGTACCACTGAAGTATTTGCTGCTGTCAAAGCCATGAAAAATATTCGACAATAGATCCAAGTGATCTCGTACAATGCTTACGGACTCTGCAATGTCCTCGAAGTTGTCTTGTTCGTCGGTATTGTACTTGGCCAAGGCAAGGTTCATCTGCTTTTTAATGCCGATATAATCCACCACCAAACCTTTGTTTTTTCCTTTGAACTTCCTGTTCACTCTGGATATGGTCTGTATTAAATTGTGCTGGCGAATGGGCTTGTCAATGTAGATGGTATCTAAGAAAGGGACGTCAAAACCCGTTAGCCACATATCTACAACGATCGCGATCTTGAAATTCGATTTTTCATTTTTAAACTGCTTGTCCAACTCCTTTCTGTAGGCTTTGTTGCCTAGTAGATCATACATTTCTTTAGGGTCGTCTTTGCCTCTGGTCATGATCATTTTGACCCGCTCCATTGGTTTTATATCCCGCTTTTCTTTATCACTCAAGCTTGCGCCTTCTTCCGCTGCTTTTTTCTCTGCCCATTGCGGACGAAGGGCGATGACACTCTTGTAAAAGGCGTAGGCGATCTCTCTTTTGTAGCATACGAATAAGGCTTTGGCTTTTACACTTGCTCCCTCTGCTATTCTGTTTTCATAGTGCTGTACAAAATCAGCGGCCACTTCTTTGATTCGATCAGGATCACCAATGATCGAAGTCATGCTGGCCATTGCCTCTTTGCTCTTTTCTATTTGATAGCTATTGGCGCCTGCTGCTGCGGCTTCTTCGTAGTACTGCTCTATTTCTTTGAGCTTGCTGTTTTGTAGGGCTATTCTCGCTGCCCTGCCTTCATATACGATTCGGACCGTGATCTCATCTCTAACAGATTCAGTCATGGTATAGGCATCTACTACCTCACCAAATACGCTCATGGTCGCATCAATAGGCGTACCTGTAAAGCCTACATAAGTGGCATTGGGTAAGGAATCGTGCAGGTACTTGGCGAAGCCATAGGTCTTCTTCACGCCCTCTTTGGTCAAAGTTATTTTTTGATCCAAATTAACCTGACTTCTATGGGCTTCATCAGAGATGCAGATCACATTGCTTCTTTGGGTCAGCAATTGAATGTCTTCCGTGAATTTGTGGATGGTGCTTAAAAAGACACCACCACTTTCTCTATTTTGTAATAGTTCTCTTAAATGCGCTCTGCTTTTTACACTGACGATGTGGTTATCACCTATATAGGTTTTTGCTTTGCTGAATTGCTCACTGAGCTGATCGTCTAAGTCTGTACGATCGGTGATCAGTACAATGGTCGGACTTTCAAAGTAGAGGCTTTTCATTAAGAGCCTCGTCAAGAAGAGCATGGTGAAACTCTTGCCACAACCCGTAGCTCCGAAGTAAGTACCGCCCTTGCCATCACCAAGGGGTTTCTGGGCTTTTTTAATGTTCTCGAACAAAGCCCTTGCCGCATAATACTGTGGGTAGCGACAAACGATTTTCATTTCTTTTTTGCCGCTATCAGGCATATAAATGAAGTTGCGAATAATGTCGCGTAATCTGTTCGGGTGCAACATGCCCTTTACTAGGGTGAACATGCTGTCAAAACCCTCGGCATCTTTGGCTAAGCCCGCTATTCTGCGCCAAGCATAGAAAAACTCATAGCTGGCAAAAAAAGAGCCTGCTTTGCTGTTCACGCCATCACTGATCACACAAAAAGCATTGTACTTGAACAGCTCTGGTATATCGCGTTTGTAGCGAATGCTCAATTGCTCAAAGGCACTGTATACGGTGGCCTCTTCGCGTATGGCTGATTTGAATTCAAAAACAACCAGCGGCAGTCCGTTAATGTACAAAATACCATCTGGTATTCTGGTGGCTGTGCCTACGATTTCCAGTTGGTTGACGAATCTGTAAATATTGGGGTCACTGCCATAACTTACCGCAGGCTCCGCACTCAGCTGATCTAAGTTTTTTGCTTTTTTATGCGGCTCTAATAAGTTGCTGTAGTCAATCAGTTGTATGTAGAGGTCTTTTTGATCACGGTCTTCTCTTTTTAGTATAAAACCATCTGCCAACCAGCGCATGATCTTCTTATTGCTCTCGTAAAGATCCGAAGCGGGCAAGCGTTTGAGTTGCTGAATAATGCTTTGTATCTCTGCTGCGGTTATGCCGTCTTTTTGGTATTGCTGCTCTAAAAACTGTTGTAGATCGGCCGCTATGATCACCTCATCTGATGAGCGTGCCAAGGTATTGCCTAAATGATGGGGGTAGCCTTCATTGGCCAATAGCTCTATAAAGGCTTGCTCTAATTGGTATTCGTTGAATTTAGTAGACATGGGCAGTGTATTATAGATCGTGATAGTAGCTTTTGATTTTTTTGGACATTAGCTTTCTTCGTTCAACAAGAAAATTTTCATAATCCACGTCAATGGCTGATCCCATCATAGCGGGTATATCATTGGTGATAAGATTATCTTTGAGTTGTTCGGGGGTATCAATGCTGCTGATGTTAAAGGTATTATTGTCAATCTCAGAGGCTACCTTTTGCATATACGCTCGCGGAGGCATTTTGCCTATTTTTATATTCGTAGCCTGTTCCGTGTATACCAAATTCGCTACTTGATTGTACATTTTGCGTGGGTAGCCTTTGTCAGTTAAATACTTTTTCGGAAATAGGTGATGTACGTCTCCTCTTTGCTTTATTAGGCTGACAATGCTCATGCTTTTAGATAAAAAAGCGGCAGCATTGGCTTTACACTGTGCGGCCAGGTATACGTTGTAGGCGTTATTATTTACACTGGAAGTTTCCAGGTCAGATGCTAAGCCGTAGGTCCAAAAGGCATCTCCGAGTTGAGATTGTTCTATTTGTTGTAAATAAACGGCTATCCCTTTATCATTGATCTGCTTAATGTCCTCGTCAATGATGGATTCGGCAGAACCGGAGTAACGACCCGTTAGTAAAGACATGATCAGCCATTTTTTGACATAATATTGGCTTTCTGTTTCGGCTTTGCCCTCGTCTCTTAACTTAAGGTATAAAGCATAGGAGAAGTTAAGCGCGCTTTTTGAAGAAATGAGTTTTTGACTGACCAAACCCGTAGATTCTACCAGCATAATGAAACGTTGGTAATTGCTTTGCTTTACAAATGCCAGTAAGCCTTCTTTTAATTTCAGATAGCTGTTTTCGGCTATGTCCTCTTCGTAAGTTCTTTTTTCAAAATCTCTTCCAGATAATAATGCCACCAGATCACTGAACTTACCCCTGCCGAACTGAAAAGTGAAAGACACCCGTAGTACATCTGTATAGCTGGGTATGTAGAGCGGGTCTGTTTCCCTTGACATCCATTTTATCGCTTTGTAGTAAGGCTGATCTATGAAGGAGAGGTCATTGCTGCTGATGTGTTTATCAAAGCTTTTATCTACGACCAAACGACAGAAATAATCTATCAGTTTGCGCATTTTATTGCCTTGATATTTTTCATTCGCGGCTATTTTGGACATAACAAAATCCGCATTGCTCAAAACCACGCCTTTTTGATTGATGCGAATGAATATTTCAGTTACCGTATCAATATCTAATGAGTGATCCAGCTCGATGATACCAACTTGTTTGTTCTTGATTTTTTTCAGCTTTTCAATGCGCTCTTCCACCAATTCTTCATCTGCCAGCGGGTTTTGAGCTAAATATTTCCTGATGGCTTTAGAAATGCTTATCTCATCATTTACTATGGGGTTGATGCTGTTGATCCACTCGCCACTTTTTTCTATTGCGTTATTCAGTACCTCGAATTTTTCTGTTAAAGGGTTGAAAGCAATGCGGATGTTGACTTCTTTATAGTTTTTGTCTAATACATTTTGACCTACTATGGCAGCAGTAAGGGCCGTTATGCGTTGCTGCCCATCGATAAGCACTTTTTTACCACTGGACAATTGTCCGTTTTTGAGCTTTACATCAGGGTTGCGCCAAGTTATAATATAGCCTACCGGATAGCCTTGATAAAGAGAGTCCATCAGATCCCGCACCTTTGATGCTTTCCAAACAAAAGGGCGTTGTATTTCTGGTATGGCAATATCACCCGATTTGATCCAACTGAGTAAAATTTCTACTGCTTGTTGATGTACACTGTATTTTGACATATTTACTTATTCATTACATGAAGACCTACAACTCTTTGCTCATTTTGGTTCCTTATGAACTTTCTTGCTTGCTTTCCACCTCAGCGATCCGCAATAAAGCCTCCGGCACACTCAATTTACCCGTGATCAATTGCGGTAATAGGGTATCACGGATTTGGGTTAGGGTTTGGGATTGAAGTTCGTCGGCTTCTTTTTTTAGGTATATCTGTTCTACTTTTTCATCAAAAGCACATAGTATTTTTTCATCAGGAAAAATCAAGTCTAAATTGTTCAAAACTTTAGTTGTCATACTTGGAACAGCTGAACCAACATTCATTTCAAGCAGGTTTAATCTATTAAGAGAATAAAAAAGATACTTCACTACATTCTTATTTTTAAAAAGAGTGTAAAACATTGTATCAACTGACCAAAATGGATTTCTTACATACATTAAATTATTTAAAGAGCCTTTGCGAGGGATTAAAACAGATGCTGTATCACATAAAGTTTTGTTAACA
>JAHDGT010000304.1 GCA_020631675.1 Bacteroidota bacterium | reverse complement strand
ATAGATCGACTTATTCGGAATTTCATTTTGATTGTTCAAGGTTAAAGGAAAATCTCCTTTTCTGGTAACATTTTTGCGGTTCTATACGTAAAAATCTATTGTATTTCGCCCATACCGGGCAATACGGTAAATCGACTTCCCCAAAAAACACCCCCTTGTAAACGTCGAAAGGTTCATTTTTTCCTTTCACAAACCTGTACAAGTGAAGTATCTCTCTACCATTGTAATACTTCTGCTTTATGGTTGTAACTATGCTTACGCACAAGCTTGGTTAACCCCCATATACCAGACCGAATATTCTTTTCAAGAAGCAAAAGCCTCCTTTCAACAAGAGTGGGATGGCAAGTCTTATCAAAAAAGTAAAGGTTTCAAGCAGTATAGTAGATGGGCTCGTTTCATGGAAGAACGAGTGGATGAGAACGGGATGTTAGCACCCGATAAATTATGGAAAGAGGTCAATAAGTATAAAGCGAATCACGACATTAAGACCAGTGGCAGTGGCGGAGAGAAATCCGTTGTTGGAGAATGGGAGTTCATTGGTCCTTACCACGTATCAGACGCAGGCGACGAGCCTGGCGGCATGGGTCGCATCAATTGTCTGGAAATCCATCCTGTAGATCACGATATTATGTATGCGGGTACGCCTTCTGGCGGACTTTGGCGAACGACCAATGGTGGTATTGATTGGGAACCTTTAACGGATAACCTACCGATCATTGGTGTTTCAGATGTTAAGGTAGCGCCTTCTGACCCAAGTGTTATGTACATGGCAACGGGTGATTGTGATGGTGGTCATACCTATACCATTGGTATGATGCGCTCTGATGATGCTGGCGAGACATGGACGCCTGCGGGTTTAGACCCAAGTACTGGCTTAGGGGGCAATCCGATCGATGAAATAGCGATTCACCCTTATGATGATAAAATCGTTATTGCGGCTACGGGTGTTGGTTTATTCAAAACGACCAATGGCGGTACAAGTTGGAGCTTAGTGACCGGCATGGGCTGGTTCAGAGATGTGAAATACAAATTGGACGACCCGAATGTATTATTCGCCACCGGCTATGAATTCACTTTAGGCACGCACACAAAATTCTATCGCTCCGAAAATGGTGGTAATGATTGGTATCCGATACAAACAGGAATACCTACGAACGAAGCGGGCCGAATGGTGGTCGCGCTGACACCTGATGATCCTGATTATGTTTATGTTTTAGCGGCTGAATATGGTGGCGGTGGCTTCTTAGGGCTTTACCGTTCTACCAATGGGGGTAATTCTTTTGCACAGATGGCTGATTCTCCAGAATTGGTGTCTGGGCAGAGTGCATATAACTTAGCACTTTGCGTGTCTCCTACCAATAAATCAGAGTTATATGCTGGTGGTGTCAGCCTGTTCAAGTCGACCGACGAGGGAGCGACTTGGGAGCAGACCATCGGCTTAAGCGGCATGTCGAATTATGTACATGTTGATATTCACGACCTCGACTTCTACCCGGAAAGCACTGGTACTTTATTCGCCTCTTCCGATGGCGGTTTATATAAGAGCACGAACAATGGCGTCAGTTGGAAAGATCTGAGTGATGGTCTACACATCACGCAGTTCTACAGCATGGATCTATTCGTAAATAACCCATCCGTACTTTTAGGGGGTACACAAGACAATGGTCTACTGAATAGAACCACGCCTTTAGAATGGGGCAACACCTTCAATTCGGATGTGGTCAGCTGCGAGATCTCTCCTACACATTCTGACTCCATCTTTGTAGTTACTAATGGCGGTTCGGTTTGGCGACAGTCGGCAATGGGTTACGAAAATGTATTGAACCCATACAATACTGGCATTTGGGAAGCTTCTGCTTGGGATGCGCCTTTCATTATGCATCCGCACAATTCCAATAAAATACTGATCGGCTACCAAAGCATTTGGAAGTCGGACGACCACGGCGATAGCTGGAACAATATTTCAGGTCTGCTTACCTCTACTGTGATCACTGCAATGGATGTAGCACCCTCTCAACCAGATGAGCACATTTACGCCAGTGATGGTACGCACTTCTTCAAAACCAATAATGGTGGTATCTCTTGGGTCACGATCGATCTGTATATGATCGACGGTTATGTTACGGATATCGAAGTTTCTTCGGACAATCCTTATGATCTATTGATGAGCACAGGGCAGGGCAAGGTGTACAGCTCGCTAAATGGCGGTGACACTTGGACGGACATCAGCGGTGATCTACCTGCTATTTCGGCCAATGCGGTGATGGCTCAACCCGGACCAGAACAGCGGGTCTATGTGGCAATGGACGTAGGCGTTTATTACCGCGATGTATTCACACCTAATTGGCAACCCTTCTTCGACAATTTACCGAATGTAATGGTGTATGATCTGGAGATCAACCCTTGTGAAGGTAAACTCTACGCTGCTACTTTCGGTAGAGGCATTTGGAGCACGGATATTGAAGGGCAGCTTTTGAATGGTGTAAGCTATAGCATTGATGTGAACTTAGAAGGTTGCTTTGACAACTCTTCTGGCTTCATGGAAAACATTCTCGATGAGTATGACCTCATACCTTTAAGTCAACCCTATTCAGAATCACCTTGGTATTATGATGGGGAAGAGTATGTGAACAGCATTCCGAATAATGTAGTAGACTGGGTTTTACTAGAGTTGCGCTCACAGTCGGATGCGGATCAACTTATCGCGACTAAAGCCGCCTTCTTAAAGCAAGATGGTAGCATCGTAGAACCCGATGGCAGCACCGATCCCTTATTCTGTGGAATAGACCCCGTTCAATCATATTATATCGTTGTTCGCCATAGAAACCACATGGCCATCATGAGCGACATTGCTAAGTTCCCGGGTTCTCATATCGACTTGACCGATGCCGCTAATGTGTTCGGTGGTTTTGATCAGGTATCTTATCTGGGCTTTATGAACTACGCCATGAAAGCCGGGGACATAGATGCCAATGGTGTGATCACCGTAGATGATTTCAATGTATATGCCGCGGAATCCGCCATCATCAATGACTACCTAAGTGGCGATTGCAATATGGATAGAACCGTTACGGTCACCGACTTGAATATGTACAAAAACAACGCAAGTTCCATCGCCATTCCTCAAGTGCGCTACGATTAAATTTTATTTTTTCCTCTCTCTCGGACACCCATCCTAAAAACGATCGCATCTTTTGAAATAGACAGCACAGTGAAACAACTGTTGCTACTCATTTCAAAACAGATGTGCGATGCCATCCTTCCTTGATTCTTTTCGACAATTTTTCGCTCAAGATGCCCGCCATTTCCAAATCGCTTATTTGGGTGGCTTCTTGATCTTCGGTATTCTCTTCTTAGACTGGGAAGCGGATCTGTCTCGCTATCTCATCACTATATTCGGCTGTCTTTCCGTTCAGTTCCTATTCGCCAAGCTTTGGGGTAAAGACCTACGTTCTTTAAAAAGCGGCTTGATCACTGCCCTGGGTTTATGCTTGCTTTTCAAAGCCAATCTACTTTGGATCATACTCCTAGCTGCTGCATTGAGCATTGCCAGCAAGTTCTTGATCCGCATTAAAGGCAAACACGTTTTCAACCCCGCTAATTTCGGAATCGTATTGGCCATTTTACTGACAGGCAATGGCTGGGTAAGTCCAGGTCAGTGGGGCAATGGCGTCATTCTACTTTTTGTGCTCGGCGCATTGGGCAGCATCATCTTACTCAAAGTTGGCCGCTTAGATACCAGCATCGCCTTCATTGGCACCTTGGCGCTCTTAGAGTTTGGTAGAACCGTGCTCTACTACGGCTGGCCCATTGACCACTTCTTGCACCAATTCACCAATGGTGCCCTCCTACTCTTCACTTTCTTCATGATCACCGATCCTGTCACCACTCCCAATGCCCCTATCGCGCGCTGGGGCTGGGGAAGCGCCATTGGCGTGCTCAGTTTTGTGCTGACGGGTTGGTTCTATATAAATACCGCTCCTATCATCGCCCTTTTTGTCATGGCTCCTATCACCGCTGTGCTCGACCGTTATTTCAAAGCACCGAGTTTCAGTTGGTATCCTTCAACTGCTAATAATAAAACAGCTATACCATCATGTTAAGATCCATTCTATTTTCCCTTTGCCTGCTGGCTTGCGGCTTAGCCTTTAGTGGCTTCTGTGGCTTTTACGTCTCACAGGCCGATGCCGATCTATTCAATGAATCCAGCGAGGTGATCATTGCCCGCCAAGGTGATCGCACCACCATTACCATGAGTAGTGATTTTCAGGGCGACGTACGCGATTTCGCAATGGTCGTACCTGTACCCACTATTCTTCAAGAGCAAGACATAAGAGTTGCCGAACGCTCCATCTTCGATAAGTTAGACACATATAGTGGCCCGCGCTTGGTAGAGTATCACGACAACAACCCCTGCCAACCTATGATACGTCCGAGTATGGCTAAAAATACTTCTAGGATGAAAAAAGAAATGGCTTTAGATATGATCATGGAGGTGGAAGAAGAAGCCAAAGATTATGGCGTGACCATAGAGGCTACTTATACCGTTGGCGAGTATGACATCCTCATTCTTTCCGCCAAAGAAAGCGATGGTTTACAGCGCTGGTTAGAAGACAATAACTACCAAATACCTGCCAAAGCACAAGAGGTGCTGCGCCCCTACATTAAAAACAACTTCAAGTTCTTCGTAGTAAAAGTGGATCTGGAGCAGATGGATGGTCAGGTGCAAAATCTACGCCCCATACAGATGAGCTTCAATAGCAATCGTTTCGGCTTGCCCATTCGTTTGGGCATGGCCAATGCCGACGGCTTTCAAGATATGATCGTCTATGCTTTTTCTGATAGAGGACGCATAGAAACCACCAATTACCGCACGGTGAAGATCCCTACCGATCGCAACATCCCTACTTTCATTGAAGAGAACTTCAGCATGTTCTATAAAGACCTCTTTGAGCGGGCGTGGAAACGAGAAGGTAAAAACGTGGTTTTCTTAGAGTACGCTTGGGATCTTAGCTCCAGCAACTTCACCAAGTGTGATCCCTGTACCACCAACCCGCCTACTTATGCAGAGCTGGCAGGGGCAGGTGTGCATTGGGTAGATAATTACAACAGCTATATGAAGCGCAACAACAACTCCCGCCAAGGCTGGAACACCAGTGCGGATTATATGGGAGAAGTCTTCATGACCCGCTTGCATGTACGCTACGACCGCCAGCATTTCCCGCAGGACTTGCGCTTTCAGGTGACTCCTAATAAGAAGAACTTCCAGGGGCGCTACATCATGCAGCACGAAGCCAAAGGCGACCTCAGCTGCCGCATGGCGGGCAAATACATTGATGATGTGGTAGACCGCAAAAACCGCGAGCTGGATGAACTGGCTTACCTCACCAATTGGGATGTCAATAAATACGAGTACTACATCAGCGATTTCGAGCGTAGAGCAGGGCGCAATGCCTACCGTAAAAACAGTATTACACCCGCTTTACCGGGTTCTTCCAATATTACCCCCCCTGGATCGGGTACTGCTGTGCCGGGCTTGAGCATCAGCAATCCTATCCCCCAGTCTGTCATTAGCTTCTTTTGGGCATTTTTACTACTCTTATTAGCAGCAGGCTTAGGCGTTTTATTCACCCATAGTTGGGCTAAGCTCAATAATAAATCAGGGCAAGCAGTATAGCATCAATTACGCTTTCATCATGTATAAAAATGGGCGGTACTTCATGAGAAGTACCGCCCATTTATCTTTTTATTCCTATTTTTTTGTTGGCTGCGCCCCGCAATAAAAAGGGGGGCTTGCTGTCGTAGGTCAAATTATTGGTTCTGCAAAAAAGACCTTATGCTATAAGGTCTCTACCTATGATTCCTTTTTACTGCGGGTCCGGGCTATTCGTTCAAATTCACCCGCCATCTGCTGCTTCGCTGGCAGGCGTACAATGAGCTTCGCGAGGTCGCTATCGT
>JAHDGT010000303.1 GCA_020631675.1 Bacteroidota bacterium | reverse complement strand
ATTAAGACTTATTTTTTGCGAAAAGTGGGCTGAAAAGCACCTTTTGCAGACCGAATTTAAAAACCTATACACGCTCTAAAGTCTGTTCAATTAGTTTTTTTACAACGACTTTTGGTTGAGCACTAAAAGTCCCTTTTACCCTGTTCGCTAGTATCGCATTCAGTGATATGGCTTGATGTCCCAATAGGCGACTCATACCATAAATACCCGCTGTCTCCATTTCAAAATTGGTGAATCTGCCCATCGTCGTAGAGCTATTTTTGATGTCATCCAATAAATTCCTGTACCTAGGATTTAAGCGCAATGCCCTTCCTTGTGGGGCATAGAAGCCGGTGCAAGTTGTTGTGATGCCAGCGATGAAATCTGCCGCCAGTTTTTCTTTTAAAGCCGTACTCCCTTGTGCGACATAGGCTGGGATACGCAAATTCAATCCTTTTAAAGCCTGTTCGATCTTTGCTTCTTTTTCATTGGGCTGGAATTGGTAAAAATGCATCAAACCGTCAAATCCTACTCCAAAGTCCGATACAACAAAACTGTCAACCGGAATATCCGCTTGTAGCGCGCCGGATGTACCTATTCTTATGAAGTTAAGTGCAGTATGTTCCGCTTTGATTTCTCGCTGGTCAAAATCGATATTCACCAAAGCGTCCAACTCATTGAAAACGATGTCAATATTGTCCGTCCCTATTCCTGTTGAGATCACGCTAATGGGCGTGTTCCCTATTCTGCCCGTATGTGTATGAAACTCCCTCTTGCTTTTCTTTACATGAATTTCATCAAAATACTGACTGACCATCTTTACCCGCTCAGGGTCTCCAACAGTAATGATCGTTCTGGCGATATCTTCTGGTTTAAGGTGTAAATGATATATCGATCCATCTGGGTTGATGATCAATTCCGAAGGGGCTAATCTTGTTGAACTCATTCTTCTTAGGTATGATTCTCCGACAAAAAACGCAATATACGATGCGCATTTCGTCTATTATCGTATTGTTCCTTTAAAATGAGTTTCCTTTTTTCAATATCTGTTTCTTTAAAGGACTCCCCCATCAATCTTTTGATCTGCACTATCCATTCTTCCGCATCATTGGCTAACTCACAAGCTTCTTCTAATCCTGTTCCCGCTAACATCAGATCATTCACCAAACAGAATCGCCCATTATACAAAGCATATAGTAATTTCAACTTCATCCCTGTCGACTGAAACGTGGGCAAAGTATGAATATGTGCTTTTTGGATCAAGGTGTTCATCTCATCTTCACTAGGTGAATTGACCAGGCGAATATTTTTATGTGCCTTTACCGCGTTTACCAGCTTTTGTCTAGGAGATTTACCCGCTACTACAAAGGAGTATTCACTTAAATGAGCGAATACTTTTTCTATTAAAAACAGAGCCGCCTCTTGGTTTTCAATAACAGATAAATTGCCGTGATACAAAGCATAGGGTTTTTCTGTATCACCGTTCTCATTCTTGTTTGAAGTCGAAGCATTAAGCACTTCATTCGCATGGAATGGTGGTAATAGCTCAAGCTGTTCCTCTGTATAGCCTTCCTTTGCAAAATAGCTGAGATCACTACTGCTGATCACATATACTTTAGTCGCAGCAGAAATGATCTTTTCAAATGATCTCAAAGCATTGGATTCTAACTTAAAATACAGCTTCTTAAAAGGACTTTTCCAGAAAGATTCTTGTTCAAATAAGGCGGAATAATATTGCCATTCTATATTGTGCATGCGCACTAACTTCACCCTTTTAGCAAGTGCGGGATGACCCAACCAAGCACAACAATGTAAGCCCTCGAACAAAATGGGGTGATCATCCTCTTGCAATCTGTTTAAAAGAGGTTTAGATTTTCGAGAAGAAGAGATGTGCGGCAAGCCATTTTTAAGTGTAGACCTTAATGATCGGTCATAATAGTTCACTTCAAAACAAAAGAAATTCATTTTTTTTACCGCATCACTTGTGGATCTTTCCCCATATTCAAATACATGCAATATAACCCCAATACCTATTTGTTTTAGTGCCTTTATTTTAAAAAACACATCTATCACCCCTCCATAGTCAGGCGGATATGGCTGATCAAAAGCAACTAAATGGAGGAATTTTACACGCATTATTTATATGTTTTTTCATTATCTTGGACAAGCCTCGAACGTTGAACAGTTGTTCAAGCTTCGAGGCTTAAAAACAAGCTATTCTGACCGAGCAGATTGAAAAGGCTTTGGAGAAGGGGGATTAGAATAGCCATAAGTGCGGAACAGGAATTTAATGCGCAAGTTAACATTATGGATTATCATTGTCAGATAGAAAGTCATGGAACACCAGCTTATGAAAAGATGGTTGTTTTACGGGATCAAATATTACGTAAGCCATTGGGCTTGGCTTTCACAAAAGATGAATTAGCTGCCGAACACAGTCAATGGCATATAGCCTGTTATAGCGCTACAGATAAAGTGCTTATTGGTTGTTGTATACTGGTACCCTTTGGCACTAGTTTAAAGATGCGACAAGTTGCTGTAGCAGAAGCTTATCAAAGAAAAGGTGTAGGCAAAGCACTTGCGCTCTTTTGTGAAAAATTCGCCCTTGAAAACGGCAATTTTCAATTGATCTATTGCAGTGCCCGTGTCACGGCGGTACCTTTCTATGAAAAGCTCGGCTATAAAGTAGAGGGGAAAATGTTTAAAGAGGTTGGAATAGACCACTTCAAGATGTTCAAAAAACTATCTTGAGTTTTTCGTAACTGTTTAGGTTAAGCAATTTTGGCTGAAAAATACCTTATTGCCCTTATACTTCAGCTTTCTTGAAAGCAAGCGCGCTGCGATTCCTTTCAAAGCAGCCCTTCGTCTAAGAACAAAAAGCTTCATTTTTCATCTCAAAAGCCCCAACCTAAATAGTTACAGTTTTTCTATTTTTACCCCTGGTCAAGTGCCCTAACAAAACCTATCTTTTACACTTTATGTACAATCGGGAACTTCAGAACGATTGTTGATGTAACATATAGTAGCACTTATTGTATTTACTATCAGAGATAGTTTAGGTTCGTAGGCAATAATTACCTTTATCCTATCGTTACCTAATCGTGTGATTCTGTCTATTCAACAAAAATGGTCGTGAAAGCTTTTTTGTTTTCAATACTATTTTCATCAATACTAACTTATGAGATTTTTGAAAAACTCAAGCTTACTCTTAGCTTTTTTTCTTGCTTTTTCCATTTCCCAACAAGCCATTGCGCAAACTGATAACGGAGACGAAAGCAAAAGCCTTTTAGATGCTGCTAAAGATCTTTTCTGGGGTGAATTCCAAGAAGCTTCTTATTCTAACGGAAACAATACCGTAAAAGTAGTTGTAAGTGATTTAGGCATTGCGGATCGTGCGGCATATGGTAGTATCCACTCTGCTTTCAGTGGCACAGAAGATTTGGAAGTTGAAGACATCGCTTTTGCACCTGATTTCGGTGAAGGCTTCTTCTTTTTAAGCTTTTCAACTGATTCTGACGATGATACACGGGTTGTTATTTTAGATGTGAAAGGTAATGAGATTCACAATGAAGTCATTGAAGATTTTGAAGGCACTTACGAAAGCCAAGTGAATATCAAGTCTGATGAGAAAGGAACTTACTTCCTCAAAATCATTCAAGGTTTCAGCTTATTGAATAAAAAATTAGAAGTGGAATAAGTTGTTGCTTTTCCTGTTCTTTTAAAAAATCCCAGCCTGAAAACAGGCTGGGATTTTTTGATTTATAAGGTGGTGGATAATGCATTTGCATTCAACAAGATATGTTTGTGCTACAGTATAAAAAAACAAGAAACATATAGTCAAGCTACCCCGTCATACAAGTGTCATGTCATTTTCATCGCTAAATTTGTAATGCTTGATTAGAATTGGTGATTGTATAACCCAATGCTTTTACCAACTCCTTAAACACACACTCCATATCTTATCAAGCAGCAGGTGCGGATTTATCTCGCCCCTACCCATTTCACTTTTATTACAGACCGCCTGCATTTAACTCATAGCTTGGCAAATCATCACTTTACTTTAGTGATTTTTTGTCGAAACGCTCTTATCTATGCTGAACTTTGACCAGTTCAAAGAACGTTTTCAATATGACATACCTAGTGATATAATAGGTACGGCACATTGTGTGAAACTAATTAAGGCTTGGGACAAGCTTTCCGAGCGGTATGTTTGCTTGAAGTTTTTTAGTCACTACTGTGATGAAAAGGGGGTATTACTCGAGAAGTTGATCCATCAAACTATTCCCTTAAAGCATCCTCATGTCGTAAGATATTTCGACATTTATCGGTTCTCAAATCCTACTCAAGGAAGAAGCGATAAAAATTTCCAGGTCTGCGTTATGGGTTTCGCGGATAAAGGAACACTAGCGGATCTTCTCGCCCGGCACAATAACTCGCCGATTGGTCAAAGGCAAGCTCGATCACTATTTGAGCAACTGTTAATTGGACTTCAGTTTTTACACGACCATAGGACGACTCATATAAACATCCGCCCGGAGAATCTGTTTCTTCATGCTTCACGGAGCAAATTGACTCCCTTGAACAGGGAAGATGACTTGATTTTAAAAATAGATAGTCCGAGTTTTCTAAATCTCCCTATCGAAGTACGATATGACGACCCTTATTTAGCTCCTGAGTATTTTTCCCCTCAGCAGTTCGGAATTAAAGCTTCTGTACGATCTAATGCCGACTTGTGGTCATTGGGTGTGATCGCTCATCAGCTTTTCTCTGGGAAACACCCACTAGGTCAGTTTTCTACCGAGTGGAATGAGTCAGAAGTTCGCCGTTTTGTCCTTGAACAACCTCTGCAAATCCAAGAAAACATACCAGAACCTTATAAGACCATAATAAGGCGTTGTTTAATTAAATCAGCAAACCAAAGAGCTCGCTCCACGCAAGAGTTGTACGAACTGCTTTGCTTCTATGAAAACTATCAGCACCTCAATCATCAAGAAGCAGTGCTATCAGATACAATTAATAACGCTGATACCAATAAGATGATTCCCGAAGCACTGGTCGTGCCGATCAATCATAAGCAGGTGGCACAAGAAGATGAAGATACGTCCCCTCTGGTTTCTGCTGATAATATAGATAAGGAAACAAATATCGACACTACACCTTCAGAGGAAATAGAAGCGATCAAAGGTGCGTTTGAACAGCTTTATCCTAGTGATGATCTATCACAAGCAGCTAGTGCGGATTCGCAAGCTCCTACAACCGCTACTTCTGCCAATGAAAAATTGATCGCCTCTACAGTTGAACAAGATGCAGACGAGACTCCTGTATTGATACCTCAAAAAAGCAATACAAGGAATTGGTTTAAAGCCGCGTTTATTTTGTTGCTATTCACCCCTCTTTTATACCTGATCTATCAATTCACTTCTCCTGCTAAAGCTAGTGAGACCAGTGAACTATACGCTATGCTCAATCAAGCTAAACAAGCTTGTGATAGAACAGAATACAACCGAGCTAACTCCTTTTTTGAAAAGGCGAACTCAATAGCGAAAACGGATAAACACAATAATGTTATTGAACATTATTTTGACCGTTGTAATGACAAGCAAGTAAATACTTTGATTTCACAAACGACCGACTGTGCTCAGTTAAACGCCTATAAAAACCAGCTTTCTAAGCGTTGCTTACAGGACGATCGATGTGCGAAGCACTATAATCGTAAAAAGACGACTTTAAAATGCAATGAAGTGGCAGTGACTTCTGTATCTAATTCTGGAGACACCTCTAACTTGGAGCTGGATCAACAGCTTAACTAAGTATATATTCCAAATGAAAAAAGCCTGTGCGAATGTCGCACAGGCTTTTTTATTTTATTTGGTCAGCATCTACTGATCCTTATGGGAAGATACCCAATTCAAGATAAGCTTTCGCTACTTTATCAATAGCCACTACGAATGCCGCTGTACGCAGACCACGGATGTTCTTAT
>JAHDGT010000302.1 GCA_020631675.1 Bacteroidota bacterium | reverse complement strand
GTTCCTGTGCGAGGGATAGGAGTGGTATTGGGTGCTTTGTATGCGCCCTGAAGCCCGCCTGAGCGGGGCGGCCCAGAGGTAGCCACGCTCAGGCTGGGCGTAAGCAGCATACAGGGTGCCCAATAGGAACGGATAGCCCGGTGACCGCAGTTAAAGCTTGCGCTTTTTTAGACTCGAGATATGAGACCCGAGACATGAGACTTTCGTTCTGTGCGCCGATTAGGCTTTACCGCCAGCGCAGGCTTTCATTGCGGTTACGCACCAAAAATACCATTAAAAAAGTCTATTACCTTTGAGGTTCTAAATGTTTAACAGAATGGATCAGCATTATCTGGCTATAAAATCTGCTTTGTATGCCCATTGTTTACGGGAGGTGGAAGGGCGTTTGAAGGCGATCGAAGATAGTTTGACGCAGATCAAAGAAGCTCGAAATAGCGAGACCAAGAGCAGTGCGGGGGATAAATACGAGACGAGCCGGGCAATGATGCAGATCGAGGAAGATCGTTTGAATGCTCAGTTTTTGGAGGCGGCGGCTGTGCGAAATAGCTTGCGTAGAATTGATGTGCGCGCTGGGGCGGGAGTGGTTGCTGAGGGGAGTTTGATCTTAACGGATAAGGCGAGCTATTATATTTCTGTGGGTGTTGGAAGGGTGTTGTTGGAAGGGACGAATTATTTTTGTATATCTGCTCAAGCACCTATAGCGAAGCTGATGTTGGGGGCGGAAGCAGGGGATGAGCGGAGTTTTAATGGTCGGTCTTTTACGATCATGGGAGTGTACTAAAAATAGGATAGAAGATGTCAAAGTCATTTAAAAACCAAGGGGAGATATTAAGTAAGTTGGGTATAGCACAGTTGAATCCGATGCAGGAGGAAGCTGGACTGGCAATTGAACATGCTTCGGAAGTACTTTTGTTATCGCCTACGGGAACGGGTAAGACTTTGGCTTTTTTGCTGCCGATCTTACGCACTTTAGACCGAGCGCTTAGTGGGGTGCAGTGTATGATCTTGGTACCCACAAGGGAGCTGGCTATTCAAATTGAACAGGTGGTTCGGGAGATGGGGGCAGGTTTCAAGTGCAATGCGATCTATGGTGGCGGGCAGTCGTTTCAGAAGGATAAATTAGACTTGCAGCATCCACCGGCCTTGCTTATCGGTACGCCCGGAAGAGTATCGGCTCATGTGAAGCGTTCCACTTTTTCTACCGAGCACATCCATACGCTTGTTTTGGATGAGTTTGATAAATCTTTGGAAGTGGGCTTTGAGGAGGAGATGCAAGAGATCATTGGTGCTTTGCGAAATTTGGAGAAAAGGGTGCTGACTTCGGCATCTACCAATGGGAAAGTGCCGGATTTTGTTGGCTTGAAAGACCCTATCAAAGTGGATTATTTAGGGGAAGGGGTGGCGCAGTTACGAATAAAATCAGTGCTATCGACGGATAAGGATAAGCTGGCTAGACTTGGGGAAACGATTTGTCATTTAGGGGCAGTGCCGGGTATTGTGTTTTGCAATTTCAGGGATTCTATAGAAAGAGTGAGCGACTTTTTGAGTGATAGAGGGATCGCGCATGGTTGCTATCATGGGGGCATGGAGCAGCAGGATAGAGAGCGAACATTGATCAAGTTCAGGAATGGTACGCATCAGCTGATCGTGGCTACTGATCTGGCGGCAAGGGGGCTTGATATTCCTGAGATACGATTCATCATTCATTATCATTTGCCGAAACGGAAGCAGGAATTTACCCATAGAAATGGTAGAACGGCGAGGATGAACGCTGCTGGTACCGCTTATGTTTTGCAGTGGGAACAAGAAGAGTTACCTGATTTTATACCTGCTTTAGAGGTGGAGGAAGTGAGGGAAGCAGCTATTCCTGAAAAGTCGGACTGGCAGACGGTATTCGTTTCTGGTGGAAGGAGAGACAAAATATCAAAAGGAGATATCGCGGGCTTTTTCTGTAAGCAGGGTGGCTTGAATAATGATCATATTGGTATGATCGAGTTGAAGCAAGACTGTGCATTTGTTGCCGTGCATAAAAGCAAAACCAAACAGTTACTGAAACATGTGGATAATGGGCGACTGAAGAAGAAAAAGGTCAGGGTTCATCTTACCTGATCTTACTCCTACTCGACCGGCACTGGCGGGTTACTCAAAGCGCCATGGTGCTTCCGGTGGTGCTTCCGCTCTTTACGATACTTTTTTCGGTCCAACTTGAAATGTTCTAGAATGCCCTGCGTTTTGTAGAACTTCTTTTTGCTGAGGTGGAATTTGAATTGACTTTCCCGGTTTTCATCCATAGTTACCTCTACGAACACTTTTTGTTTCGCTCTTGCGTAGCCTCTTTTCTCAGGTAAGACATATTTATCGGGTGATTTCAAATTGTCAATGGGAATGGAGATCCAGACATTGGTGTCATAGGCATAACTGATCACCCCTTCTACGAAAATGTTAAAGGCATTGGATTGTATCTCGATCATGGGCATGATCAAGTTCAAGCCATCTATATAAATGACGCTTGTGAGTGGAGCAAGCCGCAAATCGTCAAAACGATTTTTAAGCATCACTTTTGAAGCGACGGAGTCTAAAGGAGCCAGCCCTTTAAGAGCCACATTGCGTATGTCGAAATCCAATCTGCCACGAGTCAGCTCAGGTACTAAGCCTTGTTCAATAGATAGCACACTCTCCAATTCCAGATCCATAGAAATTCTACCAGAAAGCTCCTCGATGGTTTGCAGCGGAGGCATGTTCAGGTAGTTGAGCGACTCTAACAATGCGGCAACATCCAGATCCTCGGCTTGGAAGCGGGCTTGGAATGGAAAATCAGTTTCATCATTTAGATCGATCTGACTGTGCATTTGAACTAATCCATCTCTGAAGGTGAAGCCGGTTTTATCTAAAACAACCGTATTGGCACCTTCCATATGCATGCCTGTTTCAATGTTTTCGAACTGTAGTTTATCTGAAAAAATGAATGCCCCCAAACGTAACTGAATACTGGGGTTGAAGTTGTTCAGTACGCCTAAGATGGTTGTTTTTAAGTTTTTGAAGCGTAGGTCTTGTGCGATCAATACATCTTCTTGATAACTGGGTTCTAAAACATTGATCAATGAATCTTCTATCAGTAAATAGTCTATCGCGCTGAAGCGGACTTCTTTATCAACGACTTCCTTTTCTTTAGTTGTATCTACCAGTCCGTTTCGTATCTCTTCTAAATACTCAAAGGCCGAGGATTCATTCAGGTCTTCCGGGGTGAACAAGCTCAGGAAGTCAGACCAATTCAATTCATTCATGTGTATCAGCACGTCCGTATTCACCTCATTGCCGGTTTCCCCGATCAGTAACTCACTCAAATGGTCTAGTTCCCCTTCTAACACGATGGCATGTTCCAAAGAATCCATTTTCAATGAGATCTCGAAGTCGGCCGCATCCGCTTTCACATCCAGCTCCACCTCACTAAAAGGGAAGCTCACATCAGCTGGATAGTAATACAATTCGCAATCCTTCATTAAGAAGTTCGCTTCGCTTTTTTGCAGTAGCTCTTCTAGGGTGGCCACATCTCCTAAGTAATCAAAGGTGGTGTAGAAACGTCCTTTTTGAAAAAAGAACTGATCGCTATAGAAGAAGGTATTGAAAAGTGCGGGGTCTCCTTCCAATTCTAAGGTGGTATTGACAAATGACTTACTGTAAACCGCTTTCGTTTCAGGAGAGTCGTCTTGCTCATAGGTAATTCGCCCAGCTAAAGAACGGCCTTCATCCATTTTAAAAATGATCTCACCAGTGGAGGTGTTAGGGATCAAGCCTTCTTCGTCATCCAGTAAGCCATTGTGGTTGATGTGTAAATAAACATCTTCCGGATAAGCTGTGAAGGAAGAGAGTAACTCCACATTGAAATAGTTGAATGGAGGGAGTAATTCAGCAAGATTCACGCGTTCGGCCGTTAGGTCATAATCGAATGCCGTTTTTAGCGGGTCGCTGATGTCAAGTGTCGCATTCACTTCCAATTTCCCATCTCCATATTCAAAGCTGGTTTCTTCTAAAACGATGGTATTCTCATCTTTAAAATAGAGGCTTGTTTTCATATTGTGTATCACCAGACGATCGTAGTAGGTCATGGTATCCACTTGAATAGACAAACGAGGTTGGAAGTTGCGTTGTATACCCCGAACCGTCTCCTTCATGGTCTGGATCTTCTGAGAATTTGGGGTGATGGTATCTTTTTCAAATTGGAAATAGCCTTCATCTCCAAATAGATCCAGGAAATCTTGCCAGCCCAGTTTATTGGCTCTGAATGCGATATTGCTCTTCGCATTTTCTTTCACCTCTTTCAATAGAATAGTAGGCAGTTCGTCAATATCTCCCTTTAAAGAGAATTTGTGGTTTTCATTGAGGGTGCTTCCTGTCAATAAGAGTTCCGCGGATCCGGCCACTTTGTGCAGATCCAAGCCATCAAAAGGTATACTCACCTTAGCAGGAACATAGCGGACCGAAAAATCACGTAAACGCAAGTCGGCATCCGTATCCACTAAAAAAGCATTGAAATTACTGATCGGCCCATCTAATTGCGCTTCCAGATCAAAGCTGCCTTCTTCAAAAACGAATTCATCGCTGTCCAAAAACTCACTGATGCCTGCCGCATTGCCAGTGATTTTCGCAGGAGCAGTTAATCTGGCCTCTTTGCCACCTTCAGAAGTGATGAGCATGTGAGGGGAAGAGATGTCGAAATCTTTATAGGCACCGGTAATGGACGCTAATTCTAAGCGTACGCTTTTCTTAGGCTCGAATTTGGAGCGTGAGTCATCCGCTTCGTATAAACGATTGATGAACCTACCGCTTAAACTCACATCCGACAAGCCGTATTTAGTGACCCGCACATCTTGTTTTTTCAGGGCGAATTCCACTGCGATCAAAGGTGGCTCACCAGCTTTGAAATACCCTGAAATACTTGTTTTGGTCGGGAATCGACCTTTTATATCATATTGGGTCAGTTGTTTCCTGATTTGCTCGCTGAGCAACGGTAAAGTGTTTTCGTAGCTCGTATTTTTATTTTCTAAAGTAAGCGTAGATATGGAGTCTTTCTTTAAATGATAATTCCCACTGAACAGTATTTTTTCATCGTTCACCCGCAAGGTGAAAGGCTTAAAGGAAAGGGTTTCATCTTTCAAGTCTAAAATCGCCTTGCCACTTAATTGACTGTCCTGTAAAAATGCGCCGGTCTCTTCCTTGAACGCCATTTGATGCATGAGCAGGTCCAAGTCCAACTTTGCTCGCCAGCGGTCTTCCAACTCTAAAATTTTAGCGGATGTTTGATCAATAAATGCAGCAATGTTCGTCCCCTTATTCACTTCTCTGAAATGAAACTCTATATCAGTCAGCTTCACTTTCAGTTGATCTGCCAGTACCTCTAAACCACGGGCAAAGCCCGCCTTTTGTAATCCGTCATCTTTTACTTTGTCCTTGTTTTGCTTAGAAAACAGACTTTTGACATTACTATATCCACACTCATCCGTGAAAATATTTAACGCACCCTCTTCCAGTCGCAAACGCTGTATTTCAATTTTTCTGTCCCACATTTGCCGCAAAGAGAGGGCGGCACTCAGCTTATTCAGTTTTAAAAAGGGGATACCGTGTTCTTCATAAAGAGAGTCTTGTAAAACAACATTGTTCAAGCTTAAAGTAGCAGCTGGAAAGTCTCTGAATACGCTGATTTTTGCTTCATCAAAAGCCAGCATTCCATCATTGAGGAAATCGATCTGGCTGAATATTTTAGTGTCATTCGAGGCTAAGTAGGCATTGATCGCCACCAAGGCAATGACAATACCTACGCAAAATAATATGATCAGCCCTAAGCACAGCTTGAGCAATCGACTGCCCCAGCGCCTTATGGGGTGCTTTTTCTTTGGTTTTTTGCTATGTGATTCATTCTCAGACATCGCTTACGCAATATATATTGAATTTCCGTAACCTCCTATAA
>JAHDGT010000301.1 GCA_020631675.1 Bacteroidota bacterium | reverse complement strand
ATAGGAACGGATAGCCCGGTGGATGCAGTAAAAAGGGCTAGACACCGTACAGACGCCCTACACGGGCGTCTCTCTTGCCACACTTAAAATTAAGCTGCGAAGGGATATCCTCCCTTTTTATTGCGGGCACGCAGCCTATAAATCATTAAGCCTATCAGAAAAATTGTGGGAAGGCGCAGGCGAGCAGCGCCACTACAAATCAAAATTAAGCCTATCAGAAAAATTGTGGGAAGGCGCAGGCGAGCAGCGCCGCTACAAGGCAATAGGATCGAACTACAGTTAACTAGCCTTCCTCCTCAAAAGTCAAAGAGACAGAATTAATGCAGTAACGTAAACCGGTTGGCGTCTGCGGAGAATCTTTGAAAACATGCCCCAAATGACCGCCACAGTTTTTGCAGACCACTTCAATGCGGTACATGCCGTGGCTGAGGTCTTCTACCAATTCTACGTTTTCTTCAGCTAAAGGGGTGAAGAAGCTGGGCCAGCCGCAGCCCGAATCAAATTTATGTTCTGAACGGAAGAGTTCATGTTGGCAGCCCGCACAGCGGTAAATGCCTATTTTTTTATTGTCGGTATACTCGCCTGTAAAGGCTCTTTCTGTGCCTTTTTCACGGAGTACGCGATAAGCTTCATCACTGAGGATGGCTTTCCATTCTTCGTCTGTTTTTTTGAATTTGTAAGGCATAAGACTAGTACAGTGAGGACTATTTTTCAATTAGGTAATATTTAAGCTGTAGTAGCTCAAAAAAAACTTTGTGTTTCTTAGTGTTCTTAGTTCTTCGTGGTCAGCAAATAGTTGATATATCAAATACTTTAACCACAAAGAAAGAAGGACACAAAGCTACACGAAGAATATTTAAGCGCAGCCTCAACATCATCGTATTTGTTAGAAGGTTAGAGATATTCTTAAGCCACCCAATGTTTGTGGGGGAGCGACAGGCATTTGCAGCCCAATTGTTTCATTACTAACAAGATTGCCCGTGAAAGGTTGGACGCGGAAACTTAAATCGTCATCCACATTCCAGTTGTAGAGGTGGGCATCAACGGTGGCATCGGCAACATTCATCAGGTACCAGATAAAGGCAGCAATGAGGCTGATCTCCATATTACGCTGATAATCACGCTTAATACGCAAGATGGCATCATCCGCATATATAGACAGAGATGCATCGGTACTACCGTAACCCGGACGAACACGAGCGAGGTACTCCCTACGGAACTGACGGTATTTGAAAGTATTGAAATAGATGAAACCGCCTGTTACCCCTAAGCCAGCATAGACAATGGGTATCTTCCAGAATTTGCGGTTGTAGGCTTGCCCCCAGCCCGGCACCACCGCTGATCGAAAGGCCGCTCGTAAAGGCGAGTGCTCTACGGGTGCTTGCGCGATGTGGAAGCTGGAAAAAGCATCTAAAATATTCAGTCCGTACATGAAGAAAGCCCCGTTCAAAGCCAGATTCGCATTGCGCAAGGCACGGCGTTTATCATCTCTCAACTGAATAAAATCCGCACTTGTAGCAGTACCCGACAATTGCGTATTGACCGCCGAGATGTATTCGTCGTACAGCCTATTGTAACGCTGTCTTTGTTGGATCGCTAAAGTGGTCAACCCTAAAGTAGCCCCACCAAAAAAGGCTGCCCTGCCATATTGCTTATTGTAAACTTGCCCTCCTCCCGGAATCAAGCTCCACAAAGCAGCTTTAGTGGCGGTTCTTCCGGGTTTGAGAATGACTACGCGATTGCGTTTTTTGGCGTATTCTGATGTAGAGATAGAAACCGTATCCGCCGACAATATAATGGTACTGTCTTTAGTGATACCGCTTTCTTTAGCCTTGTCGGTAGAGAGGCTGTCTATGATAAGGTCTTCCGTCCGGATCGTGTCTATAGGAGAGGTTTCTTGGGCTTGCGCATGAGTAGAGATAGCTATTAGTCCGCTACAAAACAACAAAATATACATCGCCCCTATTTGTCGTAAAATCAGACAAAATAAGGGGCGTATTTTTTTCAAAAAGGCAAGCATCAAATCTTATGTCTTGTGTCTTAAGTCTTCTATAATCACACATCCAATAGATCCAAAATCCGGTTCAGATCATCGTCATTGCTGAAGTTGATCGCGATCAAACCTGCTCCCTTATTGTTTCTATTGATATCGATCTTGGTTTCAAAGCGGGAAGCCAGCTTATCTTGTAAACGCTGGTAAGCCAGCGGCAGTTTTTTAGGGGCTTTACTTTTTGCCAGCTTCTGACTACTACTCGATTTCATTTGCTTGGCCAATGCCTCCACTTGTCTGACCGACAAACCTTTCTTGACCGTCTCTTGGAATAAGTAGATCTGCTGCTCTTGCTTTTCCAAACCCGATAAACAGCGGGCATGCCCCATACTGATTGTACGCTTGCGTAAGGCATCCTGAATATCGGGACTCAATTTCAGCAAGCGCAGGTAATTGGTCACTTGCGATCTGCTCTTCCCTACTCTATCGCCTAGTTCCTCATGCTTCAAACCGCACTCATCTAATAAACGCTGGTAAGAAAGGGCGACTTCTAAATGATTCAGGTCCCTTCTTTGAATGTTCTCGATCAGGGCGATCTCTAACATCTCTTGGTCATCGGCCGCACGAATGTAGGCGGGTATGCTTTCTTTGCCCGCCAATTTAGATGCCCGCCATCTCCGCTCACCAGAAATAAGCTGGTATTTACCGCCGCTCAAAGCACGCACGGTAATAGGCTGAACCACGCCGTGCACCTTGATGGACTCCATCAATTCTTGCAGGTGTTCCTCTTCAAAATCCACACGAGGCTGGAAGGGATTTTCTTCAATATCCTCTACAGAGATCTCATTGATCGAATTCAGTACACCTGAGACCGATGAAGAATTATCTCCCGTATCCGGTTCATCCAAGCCTTGTAACAAAGCGCGAATGCCCAATCCTAATTCCTTCTTTTTCTTATTGACTTTCGCCATGACTTAGATTTTTTCGACTTGCTTGAAGATACTCCTTTAGGGTTAAAGCGTGGGAATACCACCATTTAACCCGCTACCTCCTCCTCTTTCTTCACATTCGCCAAGCCGTTCTTTTCCAAGACCTCCTTGGCTAAATTCAAATAATTCACTGCCCCCTTGCACTGAATATCGTACATGATCGCGCTCTGCCCGAAGCTCGGAGCCTCCGCCAAACGAGTATTACGGTGTACCAAAGTCTCAAATACCAAGCCCTGGAAGTGTCTGCGGATCTCAGAAACCACTTGGTTGCTCAAACGCAGGCGAGTATCATACATGGTTAACAAGATACCCTCTATGACCAGTTGCTTATTGAGTCCTTTTTTCACCAAATTGATCGTATTGAGCAACTTACCCAAACCCTCCAATGCGAAATGCTCGCACTGAACCGGCACGATCACCGAATCAGCGGCCGTTAAAGCATTCAAGGTAATGATACCCAAAGAAGGCGAACAATCAATGATCACAAAATCGAAGACCGTGCGCAATTTGCCGATCGCCTCTTTCATGAGGTATTCGCGCTTTTCCTCCTCGATCAATTCGATCTCGGCACCTACTAAGTTAAGGTTAGAAGGCAGTAAGTACATATTGGGCGTATCCACCTCCATCACGCAATCGGCCAGTTTGGCATTGCCGATCAGTACATCATACACACTATGCTCAATACGGCGCGGATCCACACCCACACCCGAAGTCGCATTCGCCTGCGGGTCGGCATCGATCAAAAGGGTCTTATAATCCAGTACAGCAAGAGATGCCGCCAGATTGATGGAGGTCGTGGTCTTGCCCACTCCCCCTTTTTGATTCGCTATAGCGATGATCTTTCCCATAAAAAATATTCCTCTGTTTGTCTGTCTGTTTGTTTATTGGTCGCTTATCACATTCAGCTCGCAGACAAAATGAACATACCGTATTTCATCGCAATTAACACTTCAGCGTCAGCACGAAATCTTATGTCTTATGTCTTACGTCTTATGTCTCTTACATCACAACTTCGTCTGCTCCCCTATGCCCAAGATGATCAGCTCCTTGCCCTTGTCCGCGAAAGCCTTTTTTGCTGCTTCATGATCGATCTCAATATACGGGAAGGTATCAAAATGCACCCCTATGATCTTATCACACTCAATGAACTCGGCAGCGGTGATCGCATCTTCAATACCCATAGTAAAGTTATCGCCAATAGGCAGAATCGCAAAATCCAATTTCGTGCGCATGGGGATCAGCTTCATATCCAAGGTCAAAGCCGTATCTCCCGCATAGTAGAAATTCCCCTCTCCGGTCTCTACCACGAAACCACCCGGATTACCTCCGTAATTGCCATCCGGCAAAGTACTCGAATGAACCGCGTTCACGAATTTCACCTTACCGAAATCAAAGTTCCAGCTACCGCCATGATTCATCGGGTGCCCGTTGGCGTACTCATGCTGCGCCCCGAACCAAGATACGATCTCATAATTAGAAACAATAGGCGCGTTATTCGCCGATGCGACCGTCAAAGCATCCAACACATGATCCACATGCCCGTGCGAGAGTAAAACATAATCCGCCTTCAAAGAAGTAGGATCAATATGCGCTGCCTTCGCATTACCACTAATAAAAGGATCGAACATCAAAGTCTTGCCCGCCACCTGTATGCTAAACGTAGCATGTCCGTAAAAAGTGAAAATCATTGTTTTGTTTTTGTTTCTAATGATCCCCCCAAAGATACAATGAGTTTACCTATAATCTTACCCACGCTCGTTCGCCTTGGGTGATGTATGTGTTAATACTTCGATCTTAACTATTTTCCCCTCTCCTATCTCCTATCTCCTATCTAAATTCTCACAATCATTTTTTCATCATGCCGCATATATGCAATAAAAAGGGGGGGCTTGCTGTCGTAAATCAATGATACAGGTATGGCAAAATAGACGTTATGATATAACGTCTCTACTTTTTTGCCCCTTTTTACTGCATATACCGGGCTATCCATTCCAATTCGGCGGGCGTCTGCTGCTTCGCTGGCAGGGCTGGCGGTGGCTACCTCTGGGCCGCCCCGCCAGCCCGCCGCTCAGGGCGCATCCGCCCACCTCATTTCCACTCCTATCCCTTGCGGAGGGAAATGGAAATGGATGGGCTGTGTTTCAACGGGAAGCATTTTTTGTAGGGTTTCAAATGGTTTACGTTTACAAGGATCTCTTTTTACAAGCATATTTGATTTTCAAAACCCAATTCCCTGTAGAGACGCATTGCATGCGTCTACTGAAAGTTTATTGTTACAAAGGTAAATTGTTCATTTACGATATTTCAGGAAGAATAGTGAAAGAAGCAGAATTGAATGATGGGATATATAGCATAGAGCTAAATACCAGTAATCTGACAAATGGCTTATATTTAGTCTCCATACAGCACGATGGTGTTCCTTTAGCACAGGAAAAACTGATTATTCGTCACTAATAAAGATCAAAAAACGGGTGTGGATGTTCCGCACCCGTTTTTACTATACTATCACATAATGAAAGCATTTTCAATCATTTTCGGACTGATATACTTTAATTTTGTCTTTTCACAAGATTACTTTTTAAAAGTTGTAGATGTTAGCTCTACCAGTTCAGATAATGGATTACAAATAATCTCTTTAGAGGATGGCTATATTATTGGGACAGTATCCGCAACAATGTCAACGCCATCAACCGTATCAGCTGGGATTGGTATTGTGAAGACCAATATGAATGGAGAGAAAATATGGCAGAATAGCATTAATTATTATCCTGAGACCTCAAACATATCTGATTTGTTACAATTGCCTAACAGTAATTTTTTAATCATTGGAATTAAGGAAGAGGAAGGTATGGGTTTTCAGGATCACTTTCTGTTCATTTCTGAAGAGGGTGAAATAGTAAATACAATTACCCATGGGGCTGAGGGGGAAAATGGTGTAGCCAGAAGTGCACTGATTGAAAATAATTTATACATAATATCAAATAATAGTCCTATTGGCTTAATCGAAAACAATCCTGTTCTCATCA
>JAHDGT010000300.1 GCA_020631675.1 Bacteroidota bacterium | reverse complement strand
GTATAAGGGCAAAAAGATATTTTTCAGCCAAAATTGCCTGACCTAAACAGTTACGATTTTTAAATGCTTTGAGTAAAACTTTAAACTACCTCAATCTTTCTTCACACAAAACCTATCGTTTGACGTAAAAACAAATTAATTTACTTTTGATAAGT
This sequence comes from Bacteroidota bacterium, assembly GCA_020631675.1. Classification (GTDB taxonomy): domain Bacteria; phylum Bacteroidota; class Bacteroidia; order Chitinophagales; family UBA2359; genus JAHDGT01. Next base: position 5,855 of record JAHDGT010000300.1, on the reverse strand, counting down.
ATAGAAAAATGTGATTCTAAAGAGTGATTGACCAATCCCAACAAAATCAGATGCTTTACCATGACAGAAAAGTGCCCCATCATCTACGCATTCGTTTTACTAGCTTTAAGCCTTTTTATTCCAAACCCCGACCTATCCGCTCAATCAGAAGGCTATGATTGGGAAACACTTCCTGTATGGGATAATGATAAATTTTATTATCGAGTAACGGTCGATAGTGAAGGCATATACTGGATCATTGATTCGGGTTATAGGATACATACTTTCGATCCAGTGACAGAGCTATATGAATCTCATAGTGAAAATATAAAGGATGCGTTTGGGTGGAGTACTCTTATATCGTATAAAATAACAGAGAAATCACCTGATGAGATGTGGGTGTCCACTAACCATGGGGCCGTAGTTATAAGTGAGGGAGAGTTCATGCACTATTCTGATGGTCTGGGAATTCCGAATATGGAATGGTCTATGGTCAATCCTGTTACAGGAGACATATGGTCCACTCACGGTCTTTCGGGTATCTCCTTTTTTAGTGATGGGGTATTCTCGGATTTTGAAGCACTTGATGAACTCGAAATACCTTCTTTGAATGTGGACAGATTATGGTTCGAGGATGATGGTTCCCTATGGTTCACGGCCTGGGACGAGGGTGTCTTCCAATATGTGGACGGTATATTCAAACAGTATACGGAAGAGAACGGGCTGGACTGTGTTTTAGGAGGTAATTGTACCTGCTGGTCTTTTACAGAGGATCAGTACGATTCTCAATGGCTTGTTTTGGCTTATAGTGGACTCCAAAGATTCTCTTCGACAGGGGAGTGGTCGTATTATTCGGAAAGTACTGGACACCTGCCTAATGATAAAATAAGTAAAGTCATCTTTTTTGATAACGACATATGGTTCGTCGCAGCACCCAATCTTGCGGATGATTCCGTGTTACATGGGCTATTCAAAATGGATATTGAGACTTACGAAGTCACTCATTATGATTCTGAGAATACTCCAATACTCAGTAATGATATCTGGGATATTCATGTTGATCCGCAGGGACGTTTATGCGTGGTAGCCGAAGAAGGGATTACTGTTCTGACACCTTGGCCGACTGCGGTGTCACCAATAGCAGATAATGAGCTTGCAATAGAGGTTTTTCCAAACCCTGTTTCTGACATATTGAATATCTCTGTAGGAGAAACTATGGGCAAAACCAATTATGAATTACTCGACATATCAGGTAGACGCTTATTAGCAGGCAGCTTTGAAAATACCACTGCTGCTAAAATTGATATGGGGCATTTGACAAAGGGGGTATATGTTCTTGTACTGAGAAGTGGAGATGAAGCACCGCCTTCGTACCATAAAATTCATAAGGATTGAGTATCCCTAAGACTAATGTTTTATGAGCAAGAACATATTGATTAATCTTTTGCTTTACTTACTAGCTATAAGTACCTTTTTGTTAGCAGGGAAATTCTTGACTGCACCAAAAATGAAAAAAGGTTGCAATACGAATTATGTTAATTCATCTATATCAGTAAGTGGTGGTGTGGTTATAGAAAAGATAGAGAACTCAAGATCAAATGGCAAAAATAAAGTGATCACAAAGCGTTCTTCTTATTCATGGCATGATAAGTTTTACGAAACTAGTGGTCGTGAATTTTTCCATTTGATTGATATTGGAGATAGTATCGCCAAGGAAAAAACATCTTTGATTTTAGAGGTCTATAAAGCCGATACCACATTGTTTATTGACTTGTCTTTTCCTTGTGATGAGGAGTATTGACTTTCTTTGATTGGTGCGGACTGTAAAAGTCAGTTTACTTTGTTTCTACTGTGCAAAAAGTACCTAAGTCGTAAAGATTATGAATGTGAAATCCATACCATTGCCAGCATTTTATCTCCTTTTGCTACTAATGTGTTTCTCTTGTAAGAACCTAAAGACTGACCTGTTTATCGTATTTTGGAATAATTCTGATCAGCCTATTTCTGTATTCATTGCAACTCCTGATTGGGCAGGTTTTACCTATCCGGATACAATACTGCCTATGAATAGCATATCGATGCTACAAATTGTTGAGCAGGGATACAATCGAATTACCCCAGCAGGAGATATTGATTTTTACTTTAGTGCCTTACCTAATGATACTGCCTCTATTTACTTTTTTTCCACGGACACCTTAGAGAAGTATTCATGGGAAGAAATCAGGGCGGGATATATGGTCTTGGAAAGGAGAGATGTAGCGATGCCCGAAGGATTAAGTGATCCGCATCATTGGGATATATATTACCCTTAACTTTTGCTCCCCCCTGCGCAAAGGATAGGAGTGGAAATGAAGCCACTAAGGAGCGCACTGAGCGGCGGCGTAAAAAGGCGGCCCAGAGGTAGCCATTTTTACGCCTGCCAGCGAAGCAGCGAACAGTGGCTGAATTGGAATGGATAGCCTGGTGGACGCAGTAAAAGGCTGACGCCTTTAGACATAAGATTTAAGACGTAAGACATAAGATTTCCTGCTCGACGCCAATTTGCTGATTGCCGATTTTTTAAAGCCTTTATTGCGGGCATGCGCCCTAATACCCATAGGCACTCACATCCACAACAAAAAAATGCATGATACAAAATCATGGAAAACTCTGAGTCCCAAGGGGACGGTATACCAAAGCGATGGATGTAAATCCATCGACAATAATAACGTAAACAAAAAAAGGACGAACCAAATGAATGATTCGCCCTTTGAGGAAAAATAGATAGGTATAGTTGAATCGCGCTTAACGCATCACCGTGACATTACCCTTGATGGATTCTGTGGTACCATCAGTAAAGGTGACGATCATGTAGTAGACATAGACACCCACTTCTACATCGCGTAGATTCTGTAGGTAACGACCTTCCCAACCTGTGGTCAGATCAGAAGTAGTTACATCACCGATTTTGTTGCCCCAGCGATCAAATACCCGCAATTCGTATTGAGCGATATTGATACCCGCTGGTACGAACACATCATTCACGCCATCTCCATTTGGAGAGAAGGCGGTGGGCACTAAGACCGTATTCTCTAAGAGAACGGTGATGGTGACTTCATCAGTTGCGATACAGCCGGCTTCGTCTGTGGCAGTGACGGTGTAGGTAGTTGTAACAGTTGGTGCTACCGTTGGGTTTTGCTCGGTACTGCCTGCTATGTCACCACCTGCCCATTCAAAGGTGATAACACCACCTAAATCTGAAACGGCTTCTGTGGTCAGTATGACATTTGCGCCTGCGCTAATGGCTTGATCGGCTATAGTGCTTACACTGATGGCAGATACATTGACTACATCTGATGCACTATCTGTACAGCTACCAGAGGTGACGGTCAAGCTAATGTTCATAGCCCCCGTGGCAGGGAAGATGATGTCGAAAGGACCTTCACCTGTTTCTGTGCCTGCTGGGCCGAAGTCCCATTCAAAAGTACTGCCTGCCGCTGCTGTTCCGGTGAAGCTGATGGTTACGATGTCTCCTTCACAAACTGATCCATCACTAACGTCAAAAACAGCGATAGGGGCGGAGGTGATATCAAGACTGACTGCTGTTGGAGGAGAGGCACAGCCATCATCAGGATCGTTCGTAGCAATGGCGTAGTAGGTGCCCGCACTTGTTGGGGTGAAAGTCGTACCCGTAGCTAGAGAAGCACCAGCACCGGCAGGATCATCGTACCAATCAACGATGGTCGCAGTAGCTGTAGTCACTTCAAAGCTTGGAATCAAGTCGCCTTCGCAGATCACGATATTGGCATCACCTACTAAGATCGGTGCATCCGGGTTGGTACAAGGGCAATCCTCAACGGTAATGGTTACAGTAGATTCATCACCCGTACAAGGAGCGGCTACACTTAGGGTGTAGGTGAAGACATAGTCTTCAATGCTCTGTGTAGATGGATCGAAAGTACCCGTAGCCGCATCAAAAGCTGCTCCGTCTACTGTACCAGAGGTCAGTGTCCAAACACCGCCTCCATCCGCACCAGTTAGTAAACTGAATAAATCAATTGGAGCTACACTGCCTTCACAAACAGTTTCCGCACCATCAGTACCTGCATCCGCACTACTCACTACGGTAACGATCACGCTATTACTTTCAGGGCAATCTACTTCGGGGACATCTAAAGTGAAGGTCACTTCATAATCTCCTGAATCCGCACCATCAGCATCGAAGGTCGTGCCTGTTAGGGTGGCTGGGGACGTACCCGCAGGAGTGGAGGTGATGCTCCAGCTACCCGCTTCGGTAGTCTCTTCTAAAGTACTTAGATCCAAAGTACCGCCATCGGCACAAAGTGGGCCACTTGGGTCGGTCAGAGCTACACTTGGGCAGCTACAATCTTCTACCAAGACTTCTAGTTCATAGACTTCATCGGCACAAGGTGCAACAGCAGTCAGCGTATAGCTGAAAGTGTAGGTACCCGGTGTAGTGCCATCAAAGTCAAGATCAGGCAAAGTACCTGATGCGCCAGAGGCATCCACATCTGCCCAAGTACCATTGGTCGCACCAGCGGTAATTAGGGTAGATAGATCAACGGTAGAACCATCAGCAGCTAAATTACAAGTGTTGATGTCGGTTGTAACAGTGGCTGTTGGTTGTTCTTCAATAGTGATTGTTACCTCTTCCGCATCACCTGGGCAAGTTCCTGTTGTTGCGATGGCATATTCGAAGGTATAATCACCCGCAGCTAAACCACTTGGATCAAGCGTTGCCGCAGCAGCGTCGAAGTTAGCACCTGCTGTGCCCGCGGTTGCAGTCCACGTACCACCACCATCTTCACCAGCTAATAGATCCGCTAAATCGATGAGGGCAGTTTCTGAATTACAAACAGCGGTATCACTACCCGTACCCGCATTTGCGATACTCACTACGGTAATGGTCACGCTATTGCTTTCAGGGCAACCGTCTTCGGTTACATCTAAAGTGAAGGTCACTTCATAATCACCAGCATCAGCGGCTGTCGCATCAAAAGTAGTACCTATGATGGTAGCTGGTGAAGTGCCAGTAGGGGCATCTGTAATGCTCCAGCTACCCGCTTCGGGTGTATCTTCTAAAGTAGTCAGATCAAGTGTGCCGCCATCATTACAAAGTGGGCCACTTGGGTCTGTCAATGCTACACTTGGGCAGCTACAATCTTCTACTAAGACTTCTACTTCATAGACTTCATCTGTACAAGGTGTAACAGCAGTTAAGGTATAACTGAAAGTGTAAGTGCCTGGTGTAGTACCATCAAAGTCAAGATCAGGTAAAGTACCTGATGCACCAGAGGCATCCACATCTGCCCAAGTACCATCAGTAGCACCAGCGGTAATGAGGGTAGATAGATCAACCGTAGAACCATCTGCTGCCAGATTACAAGTATTGATGTCGGTCGTGACGGTCGCACTTGGCTGTGCTTCAATGGTCACGGTCACCTCTTCCGCATCACCCGGACAAGTTCCTGTAGCGACGATGGCATATTCAAAGCTATAGTCGCCAGCATCCAGACCGCTCGGGTCAAGCGTAGCGGCGACAGCATCGAAGTTAGCTCCGGCAGTACCCGCTGTTGCGGTCCAAGTTCCACCTGCGTCCGCATCTGTTAGTAGACTGCTGAGGTCGATCAAAGTCGCATCATTATTACAAGCAGCAGTAGGACTTGCTGTACCAGCATTCGCAGCAGCGATTACTGTTGCAGTAACCGTATTCGTTTCAGGGCAACCAGCTTCTGTCACATCTAAAGTGAAGGTCAGTTCATAGTCGCCAGGATCGGCTCCGTCGGCATCAAAAGTAGTTCCGCTAAGTGTAGCAGGGCTAGTGCCAACAGGGCTATCAGTAATGCTCCAAGTACCTGTTTCAATGGTGACCTGAA
>JAHDGT010000299.1 GCA_020631675.1 Bacteroidota bacterium | reverse complement strand
GACCACAAAGAACGAAGTACACAAAGGAGCACAAAGTCTTTTTTAAGGCTTCTGGTTAAATCATTTTTATCTTAAAACTTAGTTTACACTGTATTAAACCACCTCAATATTAGAAAGTAGATAATTATCCACTCCTCTCTAAAACAAAAGTGCCCAAGCAAAACGTTAGTACTAAATGATGTAAGGCAAAGCCACAGCAATTTCGCGTTTTATGTCTTACGTCTTATGTCTCACGTCTTGAAAAGGCAAATAGAACCAATGAAACGGATCTATACCATTAAGTAAAAAAACAAGCAAGCAATCTCAATGGCGAAATATAAATCGGATGTGGAGGCGGTAGACGCACTCGCCTCGGCCTACAAGCGCATGCGCGAAGAAATCGCGAAAGTCATCGTCGGTCAAGACGAAGTCGTCAAAAACGTAATGATGAGCATCTTCTCCAATGGGCACTGCCTGCTCGTTGGCGTACCCGGTCTGGCGAAAACCTTATTGGTACAGACCATCTCCAATGTGCTCGACCTGAGCTTCAAAAGAATTCAGTTCACGCCTGACCTCATGCCCAGTGACATCACCGGTGCCGAGATCATCGACGATAACCGTCAGTTCAAATTCGTTAAGGGTCCTTTGTTCACGAACATCCTCTTAGCCGATGAGATCAACCGTACGCCTCCTAAAACACAGGCGGCACTCTTAGAGGCCATGCAAGAACGTTCGGTCACCACCGCGGGTGAAGTGCATCAATTGCCCCTACCATTCTTCGTACTGGCAACACAGAACCCGATCGAGCAAGAAGGTACCTACCCACTGCCCGAAGCACAGCTTGACCGTTTCATGTTCAACATCTTCTTAGACTACCCTAAGTTGCAGGAAGAGATCGATGTGGTAAAACAAACCACTACCAATCGCAATGTGAAACTGGATAAGATCCTAAGCGGTGAAGAAATTCAAGAATTCCAGCAACTGGTACGCAAAATCCCGATCGCTGATAATGTATTGGAGTATGCGGTGAAGTTAGCTGTTAGCACTCGCCCAAATACAGAACACGCACCGCAGTTGGTGAACGACTACCTACAATGGGGAGCCGGTCCGCGTGCTTCTCAATACCTCGTGATCGGTGCCAAGTGCCATGCCGCCATAAATGGCAAGTACTCACCAGATATCGAAGATGTGAAGGCAGTAGCTACGCCAATTCTTCGCCACCGTATTGTACGCAACTATAAAGCAGTTGCAGAAGGCATTTCTGTTGAAGACATCATTCAGAAGTTACTCTAAAACTACATTTTCATTTTTATGAAAAAAGGCTGGATCCCGATCGGGATCCAGCCTTTTTTTTGAGGCATAAAAAAAGAGGCAGCACGAAGCGCAATAAAGCGCACCCGCCAACCTCTTATCGACCGTCTCATTTTATATAAGTGATAAAGCATCCGAACTGCACATCCGAAAAACTTCTAACCTACTTTTTGATCGTGTTTTATATAGACTTGACAAAAGATAATATTGTCGATATAACCACTTCGGCATCAGCACGAAGTCTCATGTCTCGAGTCTCAAATCTATTGTCTGATAATCTAAAAGACTGCTATCTATATGTGTAGTGTGTGATTTGAAGCAGGTGTATCCGTTGAGTGAACGAATCTAAGGTGCTATCAATAAATCCTGAATAGGTAATAATATTCTTTACCTGAGCTGAATTAAACTAAACTATTACTTCTTTACTTAGAACTTAGGTTCTAAAGCCTCGATGATATCCGCCAACTGTCTTCCGTTGCTGATACAAACATCTGTAGATCTTTTCATCTTGTGTGGTTTGTAAGGGTGAATAAATCAAGCATCTATCATAAGCGTCATCGGGGAAATGGACACATATGATTTTCATACTGGAAAAGGTTTAGTGTAACCAGTAAGAAATGCTTGCTAGAATTTGACTAAATGATATCTCTGGGTGGAGATATTCAAATAACAGTTCCAGCCTAACAACAAGGGATTGAAAAGGGGAAAATAAAAAGGGAAATCAGTTACTGATATTTACTATAGTAGAAAAAGCGTGCCAAAGGATTTCCAGTTTTCAATACTTGACCATTTATTATTTTTTATTCGTGCTGTTTTTTGTTTGTAAATGACTGACAATCATATTTTTGTATTTTGAAAAAAGAAAATAGATTTTTCCTTTTCTTTTTTTCCTTTCTTCGATCTGTTAAAGTGCTTACTCTTCTCTTCTAATTTTATTCCCAAGCTGGGAAAATGAGAACAAAAGTGAGAAAATCCTATATACGCGATTGCCATTAAGTACTTGGACAAATGTAAGCGTATAGCTCATGGCGTAGCTATTTTAGTTGTAGCCAAGGCATGAAAAACGAGGTATAGCAGGGCTAAATGAGGCTTTTCATAACGCAGGATACGGCTAAAAGAGCAAGTCAGGAGCAACGATTATTTTTGTCCGAGTACTTAATCCGACTAATAACACAAATGAATGATGACAAAGCAGAGTTTCTGCTAAAAGAAAGCGATCTTTAAAAGTGTTTATAGGTTTTCTGATACTAAGCAATTTCAGCATTTTTTCTGATTTGACTTTCTGCTTAATTTTCTGAGTACGCTCTAAACTACCTCACTCACTAAGAACATTCATCCTATCTATTCTATTCTATTCTATTCCATGAAAGCTAGACTTCTACATTATATGAGGCTTTTACACCTATCTCAATTCATACTCATTGTACTACTGACGGCTTTGGTATACCAAGCAAGTCTGATCGCTCAAGTCAGTGGGGGTACAACGCCTTTTAGTTTTTCTACTGCTAGTACTTCCGCTGCTCTAAGTACTGACCTGCCTACGATCACTATGCCCGACTTTGACCTTGCTGCCCTGCAAGTAGAAGATGCATTAAATGATCTGGATAAATCGAATGCCTACAGATTCGGAAAAGAATTTACGGTTGACATTAGCTTGGAGGACGGACTATGGGAAACATTGCCCAATGGCGATCGTATTTGGCGTTTGCGCATTCACTCTAAATATGCCAATACCATCAACTTGATCTATGAGCATTTTTATATGCCTCCCGGAGCAAGCCTTCACCTCTATAATAATGAGGGCAGCAGTTTATTGGGCGCTTTTACCGAAGTGAATAATAAGCCTTACCAAATGTTCTCCACGGGGCTGACTTTCGGTCCTTACTGCATTTTAGAATATTACGAACCCGCTGAGCAAATCGGGCAGGGCATCATCAATATTCAAACCGTCGTCCACGGCTATCGTGGCTTTGGAACAGATACTGAGCAACTGGCAAAAGGCTTCAATGATTCCGGTGCCTGCAACATCAATGTCAACTGCCCATCTGCTGATGATTGGGAAGCACAGAAAAGGTCGGTAGCCTTGATACTCTCCGGTGGTTTCAGAATATGTACCGGAGCCATGATCAATAATGTGAACGACGATTGTCGCCCACTCTTTCTAACCGCCAACCATTGTCTGGATTCCACACCCGTCACCGAAGCATGGATGTTCATGTTCAACTATGAAAGTCCGAATTGTGATAATATCGATGGGGAAACAGATCAAACGGTTTCCGGCTGTACCATTTTAGCAAATGGCAATGCCAGTGATTTCGCACTCTTGGAACTAAGCATTCCGCCACCACCCGACTACAATGTTTTCCTTGCTGGTTTCAATGCGGTCAATGACCCCGCTTCTGCTAATACAGGTATTCACCACCCAGCAGGCGACATCAAAAAAATATGTTTCGATGAAGATGAGGCAGTCAGCAGTGGCTACTTCGGCGGCGGTAATAACCACTGGCGCGTAGTCTGGGAGGATGGTACTACTGAAGGAGGTTCAAGCGGATCCCCGCTATTCGACCAAGACCAAAGGATCACGGGTCAACTACATGGTGGTGGGGCTTCTTGCTTCGCCATGTCCGAGCCAGACTTTTACGGTAAACTGTCTTACTCTTGGGATAACTCAAGCAATCCCAGCTCACAGCTAAAAGTCCATCTTGATCCTGATGATACAGGCACAGAAGTAATAGATGGCAGATTCTGCTCCGAATCAGATTTCAATATCGACGCGAGTATTTTAGAGGTCATCAGCCCAGAAGCAGCCTATTGCTTCGATCCATTGGTCACACCGGTCATTCGCATTCGAAACTCAGGTAATGATGTCATCAACCAACTACTCCTCATCTTCCAAGTAGACGGCGGCCCCTTCCAGTCTTTCTCTTGGGAAGGGGAAATCGAATTCTTTGAATCTGTTAACATCTCCTTGCCCACTCAATATGTAGGAATAGGTGAGCACACACTAAACATAAGTATCCAATCGGTTAACGGACTAGTAGATGAGAACTACGACAATAACGACATCTCTTTCACTTTTATCAATGCCTTAGGCAGTTATGTAAATGTAGAACTATTGACAGATGATTTCGCAGAAGAAACTTCCTACCAAATATTCACGGAAAGTGGTGATCTGGTCTACAGTGAAGGAAACTTCTCACTGGATAATGAATTATATGAAAATGAATACTGCCTGCCCGCCGGCTGCTACGAATTTGTCATCAACGACAGCTATGGAGATGGCATTTGCTGCGGTCAAGGAAATGGTTCTTATGAGGTCTTTCTAGCAGATGGAACCTCTGTAGCAAGTGGAGGTAACTTTAGCACGAGTGAATCCACTTCTTTTTGTGTAGAAGGACCAACGCCTACGGATCTTGGCTTGATCATCACCGCCTCTGATAATACCGTCTGCTTAGGAGAAACAGTCGACCTTACCGCTTTCCACGATAATGCCAATGAGTTCGTTTGGTCAGTTATAGGAGGCAATGCCGAAATAGAAAACAACTTTACAGATAATCCTACACTTAGTTTTACCTCAGCAGGTACTTATACCATTTCTTTACTGGCTTGGAACGAAGCGGGTTCACAAGAAATCACCCAAACAGATTTCATCACCGTTTCAGAAAGTCCTGTCATTGCCATTAATGCGGTCAATGCGGCCAACCCGATTTCGAATAATGGTAGTGCGGAAGTGAACATCATCAGTGGTCAAGCACCTTTTGAGTACAACTGGTCACATACGGATCAAAATTTCGCTGCTTTAAATGGGCTTGCTCCAGGAGAATATACCATTACAGTGACAGATGCGGGTGGATGCGCCACCAGCTCTTCTTTATTCATCTCTAGTGACATTCCGCCAATAGAATCCACTATTTCTGCCGACTATACTACGATTTGTACAGGCAGTGAAGTCAGCTTTACCGCTAGTAGCAATAATACAGCAAGCAACATAAACTGGTCATTTGAAGGCGGTTTTCCTGCCACGGCCCAAACAGAAACGGCTGTTGTGCGTTATGATACAGAGGGGGTATATGAAGTCAGCCTCAATATGAGTGATGAATATACCACCAGCGAGCAAACACTTACTGCTTATATAGAGGTACTCGCACCACCATCGGTTCAGATCAGCACCACAGCAGCTACCGAAGGCAATAACGATGCGAGCATCATCGTTAATGTGGAAGAATTAGACAGTGCGCCAACGATAAGCGGTCCTAATGATCTAAGTTTCGTTGGTTACCAAGCAGAGTTCAACGGTCTGTCTGATGATACCTATACGATCACTGTCAACCAAGCAGATGGCTGTACCTATACGGAAACAGTCAGTATCGGCCCGCAGATCGGAGGTGTTGACGAATCGGGTTTATCCGTTTACCCGAACCCTGCCGTAGGGAGCATTAATATATATAATGCGAATCCCACAGAACAAGAGATCCGATTCGACTTATTCGATCTTAATGGTAAACAAGTCTTCTCCGGGGCTTCCCTTATTACAGGTGTCAATACCTTCGATTTTGATGCCGGGAGCTTAGCCACAGGCGTTTATGTGGTACGCCTGACCAATAACGGAAAAGAAGCACGCTGTGAGAAGATCATTTTCATGAATGAGTAAAAATTCAATTCACCAAGTAAACTTTCTTGACCATCTACGTCTAATCAAATAAGTACCTAGCCAAAAGTAA
>JAHDGT010000298.1 GCA_020631675.1 Bacteroidota bacterium | reverse complement strand
GGGCGAAAAAAAGCTGAAGTATTCAGGATCAATGACTTAGGGGTAAGGTCGAGAATACAACTTTAATCTACCTTTAATTTAAGGTAAAGAGAAATACTTCCTCTTTGTACTAAAACAATGCATTTTTTTTACCCTAAAGTTCCCGAAAACCTTAAAAATCGGTTGTTTACGTGCTGCTGTATATATTATATGGAGCAAAAGAAAAAAGGCGAACCAGCATGATGACTGATTCGCCTTTTTGAGAAATTCTTATGAATTGAGATTAGGAATCGTGGAATTTTTTACCCGCATTCGCATAGTCAATAATGATCTGAGCAGGCTCGAAACGACCACCATAGGTTTCCGCGAGCTTGTTCATTTTCGAAACGATGGCATCCGCACCAACACTATCAATATGGCGGAAAGGGCCACCTGTGAAAGGTGGGTACCCTAAACCGAAAATAGCACCTACATCACCATCTGTCGGGTTGGATAAGATACCTTCTTCTAAGCAGCGTGCTGCTTCATTGGTGATCATCATCATCAAACGGTTTCTGATGTCCTTGTTTTTGAACTGGCTACGCTCTTGTCCGCCGAAGAAGCGATATACTTCTTCATTCACTTTGCCTTTCTTCTTCTTGCCTTTTTCATCGTAGAGGTAGAAGCCGACTTTGTTTTTGCGACCTTGATAACCTGCGTTTTTCAAGGATAAAGGCGCACTACTCATTTTGAATTTTTCCGCACCTCGTTCCTTAAAGAAGGCGGTCAGATCACCGGTCATAATGTGCGCGGCAACATCAATCCCTACTTCATCCATCAAAGTGACCGGACCTACTGGGAAACCCAATTGTTGCGCTGCTTTGTCAATTTGTAAAATATCTCCACCCTCTTCTAATAATAATAAGGCTTCGTTCATTAATGGGGCTAGAATACGGGTGGTATAGAAGCCAGGACCATCTTTAACAACGATACAGGTTTTACCTTGGCGGATACCAATATCCAAAGCCGTGGCGGTTACCCAATCCGCGGTTTGATCCGTAACAATGATCTCTAATAAAGGCATCTTGGGAACAGGGGAGAAGTAGTGCATACCGATCACCAATTCTGGGCGAGATGCTGCATCCGCGATGGCTTTAATAGGCAATGCGGAGGTATTGGAAGCGAATATGCATTTGTCATGCGTAACCGCTTCTACTTCTTTGATGATGCGCTTCTTTAGATCCAGATCTTCAAATACCGCCTCGATCACCATATCTACCTTGTCGAAGTTGCGGTAGTCTAGTTGACCAGTAATGTAGTTCATGATCTGCTCGCGTTCAGCGAAGCCCATCGCTTTTTTCTTGACTCGTTTGCTGAGGTTATCCCATACAGTACGCTTCGCACTGGAGATGGTCTCTGTTTTAATGTCTTTCAGTATGGTGTGGATGTCGTTCTTGGCATTCACCTCAGCGATACCCGCACCCATGAAGCCCGCGCCCAGCATAGCGGTCTTGCTGATCGGACGTACCAGCTCTTGCATAGGGTTTTTCTTCTTCGCCGTCATATTGAAGAAGATGCCCATCAGCTGTTTGCTGACGGGGTGTACGGTCAGCTCATCAAAATGACGGATCTCTGCTTCGAAGCCTGCTTTTCTGCCGTGCTTCAGACCGATTTCTACACAGTCAATGATCTTGAAAGCCGCTGGGTAGTTGCCCTGTGTTTTCGCAGTAACGGTTTCTCTGGCTTTACTGAACATAATGGAACGCCCAACAGGAGTTCCTTCTAAAAGCTTGTCAGAGACTTGCAGCTTGTTTTTGCGAACGATCTTTTTGCCCGCCATGCTCAAGGCTTGGTTTTTCGCAGCGCGCAATAAGGCATGTGGATTCACCACCCGATCAACGATGCCTAACTTCTTGGCTTTACGGGCAAATACCTTTTTACCCGTGAGCATCATATCTAAAGCCACACGAACACCTACTAACTCTGGTAGACGCTGCGTGCCGCCGCCGCCCGGCAATAAGCCCAATTGTACCTCTGGTAAGCCTACTAAGGTGTGTTTCTCATCGGTTGCAATGCGGTAATGACAGGCTAATGCCAGTTCTAAACCTGCGCCTAATGCGGCACCGTTAATAGCAGCAACAATAGGCTTGGGCGAGCTTTCCATGAGGTTGAGCAAGCGGTGCGCTTGTCTGGCGATGGGCTCCCATTCGCCAGCGTTTTTCATGGCGTAGATGGCCTCCACATCGGCACCGGCTACGAAGTCTTTTTTCTTACTCATCAAAACAACAGCTTTCACCTCCGGGTTTTGCTGTATGTTTTCCATCATGGGTTCCATGATGGCGATGGTAGCAGGTCCTACTTTATTGATTTTCTCTCCTTCTAAATCCATCCATACAATGGCAACACCATCGCTCAGTTCAACTTTGGCGAAGGTGTTGGTGTAGATGTAATTAATGGCTGCGGTCGCGACTGACATATATATCGGGTTTACTTTTTCGAGAGTGTTTATTGAGCTGAAGAAATGATTTATTAGCTAAACATTCTTCGTGTAGCTTCGTGTCCTTTTTTCTTTGTGGTTAAATAATTGTGATAGCACTTGTTTGCTGACCACAAAGAACGAAGAGCACTAAGGAGCACAAAGGTTTTTAGCATTTCTTTTGAAACATAGTTCTTCCTGTACCCATTAGCTCCGCGAAATTAAGACTTTAGTCCATATTCTAAATGAACAAGAAGTTAATTTTCAATGCATGCATTGCAATTGCCCCGCACGAAGGATAGGAGAGGAAATGAAGCCACTAAGGAGCGCCCTGAGCGGCGGGCTAAAAAGGCGGCCCAGAGGTAGCCATTTTTAGCCCTGCCAGCGAAGCAGCGAACAGTGGCTGAATTGGAACGGATAGCCTGGTGAACGCAGTAAAAAGGGGGATGATGTTTCAAGGCACGGACTGTCCGTACGGACGTTGCATGCAACGTCTCTACTTTTACCGCTGTGGGGGTGTTTTGATGATAGCTATCCCCCTTTTTATTGCGGGCACGTGCCCTAATGAAACAAAAAGTGGTAATGATCAAGCAGCTACAGCTGAAGTGTCCATACTTTCCAAAGGATGCGAAATACGTACATCCCCTTCATTTTTGGTTTTTTTTAGCTGACTGAAAATGCCCGGATCGAAAGGGGCGAAAACGGCGGTACGCACACCGATTTTTTTCAAGCCGCGATTGACCCAATAATTGCAGGTGTTATAGGCGTGGTAGGAGCCATGCGCATGGTAGAAATTGTCATGCGGACTATAGCCTACACCCGGTATGTGTTTGACAGCACCTTGTTCGTCTGTTTGAAAATAGCTTTTGATATAGCTGCAGAGGTCTAAATATTGCTGCTCACTGATGTGGAAGTCGGCATAGGTTTTTGCATCTTTTATGGGCAATTGCTGGTGCTCTGTGATGTGCATGAGCGTTTTACTGGGAACTAAAAAAGCTTTCATGGCTATTTTGGCACTTAAGTCTCCCCAGGTTTCTATATCCAGATAAAAACCTTTATCTCCCCAGCCGATGCCGATGTGATGATCGGCTGCTAATCGGGTTTCATAGTCTTTAGCCGGCAAGAAATCACGCCAGTCAAGCAAATGGTTTTTCACGGGCAGGATAATGTCTATGTGCTTGCCATTAGACGTTAGTGCGATGGGGATGCCTTTATCAGCGTGCTCCGCCTCGAATTTGGTATTCACGGGAATGAGCGCACCTGCCCATACACAGAATAGGTAAAAAAGAACGACACCTATTACCGCCGCTATAAAGTAGACTATAATGCTGATTACGAACATAAGTCAAGACGTTTAATAAACCACCTCTACAATACCCAAGTGCCCCGCATTGGGCTGTAGCAAGTTAAAATCAGCCACGGTCACATTGCCGTCCATATTGCAATCGGCTTCCGTGTACTGAGCAATGAGAGAAGATTGTGCCAAATAGATGTTCACATCATCCGTTAAAATGCGTCCCTCTCCATTCACATCTCCTGCCAATAAAACGTAGGTACCATCAGGCATACCTTTGAGTTGATAGGTGCCATTATCTGCCGCTTGAGTAGGAGCGGAGCTGAAATCATAATTGCCATTCAGGTTGACACCCACTGCACTTTTCACTCCTACATGGTTGCGATGACGCAGGATCAGTTCGTAATTCACGGCAGTACTTAAATTGCAGAACCCAATGCCAGTAGGAATAGTAGGATCTGATGAAACGACAGACCCATCCTCCAATAATAAAGCGGCTTGTTGCGCTAAAATATTTTGTTGGTCGTCAATTAAATCTATTAAAACCCAATCTACCGTATTTAGGGGGAAGTCGGCATAAGTGCTCATGCTTTCCGTACCGCTATAGTTCCACGGACTGCCGCTAAAGGGTTGTGCCAAAGGAAGCAGACCATCATCATAAAGATCTGTGCGCATGCTGCCGGTAGACACCTCATAACAGCCTTCTAAAAAAGCGGTGATGGAGAGTGTGGCTGGTGCAGCAATGCTTACCGTCAAAGTGCTTGGTAGACTAACAGCCTCAGCGCAATTCTCGATGATCAATTCAAGGTTGCCTGTACTTGCGCTACTATCCCAAAGTACATCTATTTCAGATCCATTATCATTCACGATCGTACCCCCACTGACAGCCCAGCAATAGTCGGTGTCTGTTAGTATAGAGCTGCTATAAGTCTCAATGGCACAAGCATTCACTGTAGTAGGTCCACTGATCGGTAATGCATCAGGACGCAGGCGTTCATAAGAGAAGTTACCGATCTTCTGGATCATGTCGTTCCAATAAAAAGGATCAGGACCCAGACCACCTACACCATTGATCAGAAAATCATTGTCAAAATCGCCATTCAGCGTGCCCCAATACTCATGAAAACCGCCCGGCTCTATGTAACTCTCTACTGGTATGCCATTAGCCGCCAGAACAGGTGCCATTTCAATGCCTCCACAGGTAACAGGAGCCGCTACAGTAGTAACACCAAAAACACTGAAAGGAGGCGCACAGTCGGGGTGAACAATGAAGTCATCTTCTCCATGAAAGATCAGTACATCAGGGATGCCCGGCTGTACATCCAGCCAATCCAGATCACCGATCGCGCCCCAGCAAGACACCATCACCCGTGGCTTGCCCCAATGAGGCGCAGGCACCGTACCCGGAAGTATATTGATGTTTGATGGTGTTATAGCAGATACTTCGGTCACTTCTATACTATGTAGCGGACCCAGATCATCCGCGATCTGCGCGTTCGGGAAAAACTGTTGATAACGTTCATAAGTATCCGCTGGTCGTTCAGACTCGTCAACAAAAGAAGCGTGTAAACCCGCCAATGCGCCCGCACTACTACCGCCGAAAAACACCTTTGAAGTATCAATGTTAAAAGCAGCCGCGTTTTGCTTGAAAAAACGAATGGCGGCACTTGCGTCTTGAGATGCTCGGTATACCGCACGGTACATACTGCCTTCATCTGTCACATCGGCGCCAATGCGGTAGTGAATGGCGGCAGCCACATAGCCCCTCCGAGCAAAGGTATCGATCAAAGCCTGCATGTCTTCCGCTTCCTTTTCACCAGAGACGAAACCACCCGGATAAGCCCATATGAAAACAGGTCGCTTACAAGCAGCATCACTCAGCGGTGGCGTTCTGATGTCCATCGTCAAGTCAATAGCATTCAAATGCAGCAGATCACTTTCCAGGCCCACATTCGGCCAAGAATTAGAAGGCAGCAGAATATTCAGATTCTCTGGTGATAGCTCGAAATCGAAAATGAAATCTTCCACATCACGCGCATAAACCACATCTTGATAATAGTTGGTACTCGAAAAAACAGGCGTTAAATAACGTTCTTCCGCGCAATCTTGCGCCTGAAGGAGTGCGCCAGCTAAGACCGAACAAAAAGTGATCAGCAAAAAATAGTAGCTAAAATTCATAAAGCACTAAGTTGAATAAGGGTTTTCATCAGGCCGCATCCCCGCAATACAGCCAATCAAATTTATCACAAAAAATCAAATATAAATAGTGGGCTGTACTGCGGGGTCGGGCTATCCATTGCAATTC
>JAHDGT010000297.1 GCA_020631675.1 Bacteroidota bacterium | reverse complement strand
GCCTGTCGGTTCGTTGCTGCCCATTGCGGTGGCTACCTCTGGGCCGCCCCCGCAATAGGCGCACTCACTCGCCATTCAGCACCCTTAATACCACTCCTATCCCTTGCGCGGGCCAATGCAAAGATGATCCGATCCATTTTCAAAATGGCTCATTGTCAAATTTTCAAATTATTTCCAAGTCCATTAAACGACTAGCGACTAATAGGGTCAAAAAAAGGGTATAAGGACAATGGTCTTATTTAATTGCCAATTTCCGTATTTATTATTGTAATTGAGTGGTTAAAACTAAAGCGACAACTACTTTTGTCGAATAATTAACAGATCATAGCACTTTACTGCAAGTGGGCTTCATAATTGTTCCTTAATTTTGTAGTAAGTCCACTCGTCCCACTCCACCAAGTATTAATAATCCAAACCTTCTAATTGACTAATAGCATGAAGTTTTTGAAAACACTTTGTCTCCTGTTAACCCTATCGGCATTCTTCGCTACGAGTGCCTTCGCCCAAGATGACGAATTCGACCGCTTACCAGAAGTTACATTGAAAGACATGGACGGTAAAAGCGTAAATGTTGCCGACTATGGTGAGAATGGTAAAATCACGGTAATGAGCTTTTGGGCTACTTGGTGTGGTCCTTGTAAAAAAGAATTGAACAATATTGCTGAGCGTTACGATCGCTGGCAAGATGAATTCGGTTTAGAAGTGATCGCTGTTAGTGTTGATGACCAGCGTTCTTCTGATAAAGTGAAAACTTATGTGAATGGTGTAGGATGGGAATACGATGTGCTATTAGATGTGAACGAAGATCTAAAGCGTCAACTGAACTTCCAAACCGTACCTTATACCATAGTTGTAGATTCTGAAGGCGATATCCTTTACGAGCACGGCGGCTATGTTGAGGGTGATGAGAACGAATTAGAAGAGATCATCAAAGAGATCAAAGCTTACGAAGAAGAGTAAGCATTAATGATCAGTAGCTTCCTCTTTTGAGCTAACTGACTACAATGTTTTTAAATTGATAAAAAAAGGGCGGCATCATTATGATGCCGCCCTTTTTTTGTCAATAACTATACTTCGGCTGCCATCCATTCACACCCTTAGGAAGCATATACATCACATCCCAAATCTGACAGAAGTTATCACCCGGGCCAAAGCTGGTCTGATTGAACTTCAATACCTGTCTGCTTTCCCCTTTAGTGAAAATGACCATGCCCGGTAAAACCGCACCATCTTCTCTGGCATAACCCATGTCTAAAGCAAAGCTACTGCCTTGGTGACTATAAGTCGGGAATGTCCAGCCTCTACTCTCTGCGAAACGAGCTTGTACTTCAGGAGTATCTGGAGATACTAATACAAAAGCACAACGATTAGATAAGTGATCACTAAATCCTTTGAATCCATCTGCCCATAAAGTACAATACGGGCATCTTTCACCCATATTGAAAATAACAGCCAGCTCCTCAAAATCGCCGAACAGCTCAGATAGCTTTACCGTTTTTCCATCTGTAGCGGTCAGACGGTAATCCTCAACAGGCTCACCTGTAGCAGATTGATAAAGAGCAGCCAACTTCTTCTTCTGCTCGAAAATCTCCCATTCCAAGCTTTTGATCTGCTCTCTTATAGTAGGTGTCTGTTCCATAGTCTGGTGATGTTTTATTAAAAAACGGGAAGTGATTAGATATCCACTTCCCGTTAGTTCTACGCCAAGGTTTTAGGTCTGTATTAAGTGCTTGAGGAAAATTGACTGTATAGCTTTTTCGATATATACTACTAAGATGTCAGCACGAAATCTCATGTCTCGAGTCTCATATCTCGAGTCTAACTTCTTATTTTCCCATATACTCCTTCAAGAAGAAAGCCATATAAGCATCAATATTCTTGTCTTTATAGAAAGGTGTGAAGTTCTTTTTAGAGATCACAAAGAATTGATAGCTGGTATCAATGCCAGAAAACACATTAGCCTCCTTTGATTGTAAGGTCGTATAATACTGCATGGCTTTATCCGCATTCGCGAAGCTCTTCACCAAGATGATCTGATCATCTTTATTCAGCATCATAGGAGTGGTCTTCAACTTATTCACACTGAAATTCTCCGAGTTGAAGTCGCTCACATTATTTCTGATCTGACTTACCTTTTGCGTATAGCTGCCAAAAGTGATGATCACATAATGCTGCTTTTCCGGCGCATAAGTGTATAAGCTGCTTTTACTCTCACCTACCGGAAGCTTACTTAGATCCACCAAGTAAAGCAATGTTTCTTCAGCCTTTTTGCGCACATCGTCTTCAGGGTATTTGGCTACAACACCTTCTAAAGCTGCTACATAAGCGTCTTTATCTTCTGTAGCCCCTACAACAAAGGCACGCAAAAGATCAAACTTCGGTTGAAGCGGGTTTTCCTCGAATTTGCTATTCACTTCATCTATGCGCTTAAGCGAAGTTTCGTAATCTTTCATTTTGAACAAGCTGAAAGTTTGCTCATAGTATTGCTCTAATTCCCTTCCCTCTTTTGACAGTTCTTCCGCATAGTTGGCATCAGCAAGTAGTTTTGCGTACTTGCTCTTAGGGTATTCATTAACTACTCGGTTCTTATAGGTCTTAGAAGCACCCGCATTGTCTTGCTTTTCTGCTAGAACGTAGAGGTTGTATAAAGTCTCCGCCGCTCTATCGTAAGTTGGGTAGCGCGTCAGTAGATCATTAAAGGCCTCACTAGACTTATCATAGCTCTCTAGCTTATTACCATAAATACGCCCTACTTGGAATAAGGCGTTCTTTATCGCATCGTGAGCAGCTGTTTTCTTTTCTTCCGTTAGCGGGAGTTGAGCCAAAATATCATCTCTTGATAAGACACCTTCGGCCGCGCGCTGCATGAGGGCATTGCGCTGTTCCTCTGCATCAGAAGCACCAGCTAAGACACCATCTTCCTCGCCACTACTGGCGATCTTACTGCTCAATCTCCAATTGTCCACATCAGGTCTGCTGCCCCACTGGGTTTTGAATTCGTTATAGCCTTTGCCTTTAGCCGAAGGATTATAGAAGTACCAAACACTACCACTACTAGCACTATCACCACTTTTACTTTCCTTATCGGTTAAGAACTCTTGCTCGGCTTCTTCCTGTGCTTTCAAAGCTTCTTCTTCCAAGCGTTCAATTAACTCTTCAATGAATACATTACGCGCTTTGTCGCTCATATTGGCGATACGCAACAAGCTATCCTGTAGCTCTACCGTATTCAGGTGCATTACTAATTCGCCCAAATTCTCTTTACGCGCTTTTACCTGGTCGTACTCTTCATGTTCTTGAGGAAGAGATACGAAAGTACTGTCATAATAGGCAGCCGCAGGCACATATCTTTCTTGGGTATAGCTCATGTTCGCCAGTTTCAAGAAGGCCAGTGCTTTTTGCTCTGGATTACTAGTGCTTGTGCTTGCAGAAAGCGATAGGTACTCTGTTGCTTTTTCCACATCACCAGATTGCATGGCGATATCTGACATGACGAAGTAGATCTGGTCAGTATGATCCACATACTTATCTTCTTTCGCCATTTTCTCTAAATAGGCTAACGCGCCGGAAGGACTGAAGCTACCATTCTGTAATTTCGTTCTGGCGATGTTCAAACGGGCATTCAGTGCCATGTCGAAATCAGGGCGGCTTTTTAGTACCTTCTTAAAGCTTTTTAAGGCTTCATCATGGTCATTAGATTGCTGATGCAATTGTGCGGCAATGTAGTTGAGTCTCGCCTTGCCTTCACTCTTTTTCGTGCCTTTGATCGCGGTTTTTAAGGCGGTATTCGCTTCGGATTTATTACCGCGCTCAATGAGGTAATAAGCGATCAATCTATTCAGTTCACCCTTCCACTTTTTAGGGAAGCTCTTGTCTTTTTGCATCTCTTTGATGACCAGATCGGCTTCATTATATAGCTCTTGGTCAATGTAGGTACGCGCTAGCCATATCTTGGCTTCATGCATGGCCAGTTTATGTCCGATGCCTCCTTTATATGATTTTTCATGTCCCTCGATCAGGGTTACTGTTCCCTCAGTAGAAAGTACGGTGCCATCAACGGTATTTTCGTCGGCATTGGCGTCATCTTTTTTGGCTTCCTCGGCGGCCAGCTCTTCTTCGGCGGCTTTGGCGGCTTCTTCTTCCGCTTTTTCAGTTGCTTTTTTCTCTTCGAGCTTTTCTACTTCGGTTTTGGTGTCTTCTTTAGCACCATCATCCTCTTTTTCCCAAGGCTTTTCCGGGTATTCGGGTAAGGGTAGCTGCGACTTGCCTTGCTTTCTTCGATCTTTGTTCTTCTTTTTGATCTTGGCACGCTGCGCCTTTACCTTATCATAAGCTTTCTTGTATTTGGCTCTTTCTTTCTCTTTTTTCTTTTTCGACTTCTCTCTGGCTTTTTTGTCTTTTGCTCTGGCTTTCTCTTTCGCTTTCTTATCTTTTTCTCGCTCTTTCTTCGCTGCTTCTCTTTCTTTTAGAGATGCTTCTCTTTCCTTCTCTCTTTCTTTTTTCAAGCGTTCAGCTTCTGCTTCTCTTTCTTTCTTCGCTCGCTCTCGGTCTTTCTCCTGTAGCTGACGGATCTTATCTTTTGATTTTCGGTCGTAACTGTTTCTAATGCTCTTACTGAAACGCTTGTTCACATATTCGAAAGAGGTCTTCGCCTCATCTGTATCTCCCTTCAAATAATAGGCTTTGCCCAATAGTACGAAACAGTCATCCACCCATTTGCTATTGGGTTTCATCTGAATGGCCAGAGATGTTTTCTTAATGATCGCATCTGTATTGCCACTCACACCAGTACCATCACCTGATTGGAAGGTGTAAACGGGTAGGAGTTCATCGTAATTCTCGGCTCCATTGTTTTCTAAGCTATTGATCGCTTCCATATACTGCAACTTCGCATTGAAGTAGCGGTTGAAGCGAGAGCTGAGGTCTTGCATGGACTTGCCGAAGGCACCGGCACTCTGCTTTTTCTTGCTGCTGCTTTTGCTCGATTTACTTTGCGCATGTAAAGCATCTGAACTGCCGGTCACTAAAAGGATAAGCAGTAAAGAAAAAAGCGTGCGTGAAAAAATCGAAATCTTGGAAGATATATACATGATGAATGGAGCGAAACGCTAATGAATGATGGAGCAATAATGGATCTCCAATAGGAAGCCTGAACTAAAGAATTGACGTAAGATGAAACGTCAGGACACTACTAGACGGTGTAAAAACGCCTAACACACAAAATTATTTCATTTTGCCGACATTTTTCACTTACAGCATAGCTAGTTTTGGAACTAGCGTTTGATTTTGCTCAAACGGCTGCGATCACTTTAAATTGAATGTGTTTTCTCATCAAAAATCTCAGATTCATGGAAGCGATCAATCAAGGCTATATCAACAGCGTGCAGAAACTATTTCGCTATTACGAAAGCTTAGGTCGCAAAGCGATCGACCAATTGGAAGATGCACAAATGAATCAAAGCATTGATTCGGGCAGCAACTCCATTTTCATCATCGTGAAACACATACATGGCAATATGCTGTCGCGATGGACCAACTTCTTGACCGAAGATGGCGAAAAGACTTGGCGAAATAGGGAAGGGGAGTTTGAAGGGCGATTGGAAACCAAAGCGGAAGTGCTGGCACTTTGGGAAGCGGGTTGGGATTGTTTTTTCAATGCTGTTGACCCTTTGGAAGGAGCGGACATGAGCAAAATCATATACATTCGCAATGAAGGACATACGGTACAAGAAGCGATCAATAGACAGTTGGGGCATTACGCTTATCATGTAGGGCAAATTGTGTATCTTGCCAAGCAATTGAGAGGAGAGGCTTTTGCCTCTTTATCGATTCCGAAAGGTGGCTCGGCCGACTTCAATAAAAAGAAGTTCGATCAAGACAAAAAGCGGAAACATTTCGTGTGAAAAACAGTACTTGCACTTAGCTACTTTTGTAGTTTTTTGTACTACCCGTACCGTTTTGCACCCTGCGAGGGATAGTAGTGGAAATGAGCCGCTTGTATGCGCCCTGAGCGGCGGCATAAAAAGGCGGCCCAGAGGTAGCCATTTTTATGCC
>JAHDGT010000296.1 GCA_020631675.1 Bacteroidota bacterium | reverse complement strand
ACCATTAGGCGGTATTGGCGATTTCTCCGCATTCTCCTTCCATGAAACCAAGAATATTATTTCTGGTGAAGGTGGACTACTTGCGGTAAAAGATGAAGAACAGGGTAAACGCGCTGAAATAGTCTGGGAAAAAGGAACCAACCGTTCCGCTTTCTTTAGAGGTGAAGTGGATAAATATGGCTGGGTAGATATCGGTTCTTCTTTCTTGGCTTCTGATATCATTGGCGCATTTTTGTACGCACAACTTGAGCACTTGGAAGACATCCAAAAACAACGCAAAGCCATTTGGCAACGATATCAAGACGCTTTGGGTATACTGGGTAACGAAGGTAAGGCAACACTCCCCTTTATCCCTGAGTATGCTACTAACAATGCTCATATGTATTACATGGTCTGTAATACACTAGAAGAACGAAGTGCGCTGATCAACAGACTGCGCAGCAAAAACATTCGTGCGGTTTTCCACTATTTATCTTTACATAAGAGTCCTTTCTATCATGACAAACACGATGGTCGGGAACTACCCAACTGCGACCATTTCGCGAATAAGTTGGTCAGACTGCCGCTCTATTACGAGCTGACTGAAGATCAACAGGCTTTCATTATTGACGAAATACTAGGCTTTTACAAAGGTTAGATCTATCGTAGCTAATACTAGCGTATTTTGATGCGTTCATTTTTAAGAAATGATGAACAAATCACGATTTAGCGCGACCTTTGCACCCCTATTGATTTTTTGAATATGCAACTGAGAGCCTTACCCTCTATCATCGTTTCTTTATTGGCCGTCGGACTGATCGCTATGATCGGCTGGGGACTGAATAAAGGTTTTGACTTCAGCGATATGGGTTACCATATGCTGTCTTTGGAACACCCTGAGGAATCACCCCTAATGCCACAGTACCAGTGGTTTTACGGACAATGGTTCGGATGGATGAATCTGGGTGTGATCGGGGTGCGGACTTTGCGCCTCCTACTTACCATTATAGCTTCTTTTGTTTTAGCACGTGGTTTACTCTCTTTTTTCAGAACCAATAGTACACTTGGAAAATCACCCATCTTCCAAGAATATGGAACATATGCTATGATATTCGTAGGTGGGTTCATGAGCTTCGCATTACAAGCCACTACCCTATCTTACAACAACCTTACCCTTATATTCTTAGCCTTATTAACCGGCGTACTCCTACAAGCAGTAGCCAGATATGGAGAAACAGCGGACAATCGCTATTTATACCTACGCTTCCTTTGCTTAGGAATGCTTTTAGTCCTTTTGTTTTTCGCCAAATTCCCAAGTGGCATTTCCTATTTGATGCTAATGGCGGTAATGATTCCTTTCTTGCTGCTCAATAGAGGCACTTCATTCTCCACTACAGCAATATGTACCGCCTGCTTTTTTGGCGGTATCGCACTAATGGTGGTTTACTACTCGATCACGGTAAAACCCATCACACAGTGGTATACAGATGCGAAAGCAATAGCAGGATCCATAGGTAATCACAATCCCAACCGACTGCTTAAAAGCTATGTACGCACCACCTTTAAAGCTGTCAACCTAGGCATTCTCCAATACTTCTATTTGCCTTTGGGTTTGTTTTTTGGTTTGCTGCTTCATCGTTTTACCCTAACAAATGAAAAACATAGCATTGCCAATATCATACTGTACGCAACATTGACCATTGTTATAGGCATTTTTGCCTTTGTGGTATATCAAGAAAGCTGGTACATGAATGGCATGCGCCATAATGGTAAAGGCTTCAATGTATTCTTCTTATGGCTTTCTTTATTATTGGCAGCACTTTTAGCTTATTTGAATATCGACCGACTAAAGTCCTTATTCACCAATTGGGAACATCGTGAAAACTTCATGTTGTGTTGCATGTTCTTGATCATTCCTGTAGGCGGAGCAGCAGGAACCAATAATTCTCTACCCTTACAGTCCACCCAATACCTCATCTTCTGGTTCGCTTGCTTTTTGATCATGGCTACCATCATCAGCCTAGTATCTAAAAAGAAAGTGTTAGGCTTGGCGCTTACCCTTCCCATCCTCTTTGTGGCCAGCAGTCAGATCTATTATGGCTATTGCCGGTTGACTCAGCGAGTGGGAGGACCACTACACACCCAAAACAAAACCATTGAAGGCGTTGAAAGAGGCGAAAACCTTTTAGTTGTTAATAGAGTAAAACGCTTAGCCGAAGAAACCCATCAGATCATCACTCACAACACCACCTTTGAAGAAGGAGACCCTATCCTTGCCATCTGCAAGCTACCGGGCTTGATCTATATGATGGGTGGCGTTAGTCCGGGAGGCGGCTGGTATAAGACCGGTAAAGTAGAGCGAAATTGCCTACAACTCAAAAGCTCGCAAAACATAGATAATCTCGAAGACCTCATCTTCATCAAACGTAAGAATAATGAGGTACCGCCCGAGTTCATTGCCTGTATGCAGGAAAAAGGCATCGACTACCCTGATGCTTTCTATTCTATTGGCACTACCTACGACGGACAAGGACAGACCAAAGTGGAGATATTAGCTCCTAAGCAAATTCTAAAACCTGGCGTAGCCGAGAAAGCGAAGCCCGCTTCAAAAAAGCCAACACCCAAGAAAAAGAAGAAAAAACGAAAAGCAAAAAACCAAAAAGGCAAAGCAAACACTAATAAAGGAGCAGCAAAGTCCCCTACAACAACTTCGGCTGAAGAGAAGTAATATTAGGGCGCATACCCGCCTGCGGCAGGGTACCGGGCTATCCGTTAAATTCGGCAAGCCCTAAGGCTTTTCACTGGCAGGGCTACAAATGGCTACCTCTGGGCCGCCTTTGTAGCCCGCCGTTCAATAGCCTTAGGGCTTACCTCATACCACTCCTATCCCTTGCGCGAAAAACGTACCTTTGCGGTCGGTTATATTGTAATAGCTTAAAGTTTATTATGCCCACCACCTACCAACTAAAACAACTCGCCGAACGCATCGTTCCTAAGAAATACCTACGTGTGGCCGGCTTGTACACCATGCGTGCCTCTAGTGTGTTATACAAAGGAGATCAGGTGCAATGCCCTTGCTGTGGCTACACCGCTCGCCAATTCGCCTCTTATGGTATGGTCAAGCGAGAAAACGCACTTTGTCGTTGGTGTCTCTCCTTAGAAAGGCATCGCGGCTTGTGGCTCTACATACACGAGAAAACCAATCTCCTCACACACCCCAATAGGGTATTGCACTTCGCCCCAGAGCATCAAACGCAAGAACTGCTCAAGAACGCACCGAAAGTGGATTACATTAGTGCCGATCTCGACATGCCCACCGCAATGGTGCAAATGGACATCACAAACATCACCTTCGAGGATAATGAATTTGATGTGATTCTTTGTAATCACGTACTAGAGCATGTACCCGATGACAATAAGGCGATGTCTGAATTGTTCCGTGTATTGAAGCCTGGCGGTTGGGCGATCTTGCAAACACCCATGAACAGCGATCCCGAAACCAAGGAAGACCTCAGCATCACTGACCCCAAGGAACGAGAACGTTTGTACGGACAGAATGACCATGTACGTACCTACGGCATGGATAAGAAAGACCGACTGGAAGCAGTGGGCTTTGAAGTGGTACTCGATCAGTTTCTGAACGATCTACCAGAGGATATTTTGAAGTACTACGCCATTCGCAGAGAAGACATCTGGATAGCGAAGAAGCCAGCTTCTTGATGTGCTAAGAATAATGTAGCGGCGCTGCTTGCCTGCGCCTTTTATCACAATACAAGTCGGTCTCTGTTTTTTCGGTATGATGTATTATATCCTTAATCATGGCAATACACTATGTACTGGCATATGATGGGCGCAGGCAAGCAGCACCGCTACACGGATACTCTTCACCAATATCCTGCGCAAGGGATAGGAGTGGTATTAAGTGTGCTGCATGGCGAGTGAGTGCGCCTATTGCGGGGGCGGCCCAGAGGTAGCCACCGCAATAGGCAGCTACGAACCGACAGGCAGTGCGCTTAATAAGAACGGATAGCCCGGTGACCTGCCGAAGGCGGGCATGCGCCCTAATAAACAGTCAAAAACCAGAACCATTGAAAGCCCGCACCAGCATACAAGAAGAACTACTACACTGGCAGGACCTCATAGAAATGGAACGCCAGGAAGAGATCGACCTCCACCAAGCTGTGATCAAAGAATTATCATTGCCTGAACGGAAGGCGAAGGGCTTGTGCTGGCATCCGATCGTGATCACCAAGGAGGAATGGACCACCTCAGAACAGCTGATTTTGAGCATAGAGCGTAGCAGTGATGAGCTACATAAATTACAACAAGGACAGTCGGCCGCTTTATTCACTAATGCGGGAAATAAACGCTTGAGTGTTGAAGGCGTGATCCGAAAAATCAGAGGGAATACCTTAGAACTGGTGCTGAACCACAATGAGCTGCCCGACTGGGCGGATGAGGGTAAGCTGGGCTTGGATATGTTGTATAATGAAACGACCTTCCAAGAGATGAGCAGGGCGCTTCGCTATTGTGCCGATGCGAAGATCAAAGCAAGAGAAAAGTCGCGCAATAAAGACAAAGACGGAGCCAGAAGGCTGGATAGAATAGCTGAATTGGTCGCCGTTTTATTGGGGCATGAATCACCTTCTAAAGAGCCGATCCCGCTGATTCCTTTTCCAGAACTGAATGAGCGACAACAAGAGGCTATTCAGAATATTGAAGGGGCGCATGATGTGGCTTTGATCCACGGACCTCCGGGTACGGGCAAGACCACGACCATTGTTAGAGCCATTAGACATACGCTGAAAACCGAGCAGCAGGTCTTGGTTTGCGCACCAAGTAATACCGCTGTTGATCTGCTTGCCAGTAAACTATCAGAACAAGGTGTTGAGGTATTGCGATTAGGACATCCGGCGAGGGTGGACGATGCGCTTCTATCACTCACCTTTGATGCAAAACTCAAGGAACATCGCGACCATAAAGAGCTGAAACAACTGAAACGGGAAGCGGAGAAGTGGTACAAAACCGCATCCAAATTCAAGCGCAATTTCGGACCAGCGGAAAGAGAACAGCGCAAAGAGGCTTACCAAAACGCCAGAGATACCATGTCGAGAGCAAGAGACTTGGAGCGTTATATGTCAAAAGACATCTTAGATAAAGCGCAGGTCATTGCCTGTACTTTAGTAGGTAGTTCAAAACAAAAAATTCGCGACCGACAGTTTTCTACAGTCTTTATTGATGAGGCCGCACAGGCTTTAGCCCCTGCTGCACTCATACCCATTACCCGTGCCAATAGGGTCATCTTAGCGGGAGACGACCAACAGCTCCCCCCTACCGTAAAAAACCGTGAAGCCGCGGACAAAGGCTTGCTCCGTTCTTTATTCGAGATCATTCGCGATAGACATCCACAGAGCAGCGTTTTACTGAATACGCAATACCGCATGCATGAACAGATCATGCAATTCAGCAGTGAGCAGTTTTACAATAAAGAACTGATCGCCCACGAAAGTGTGGCAGAAGCGACTTTAGATGATAGCGGCAATTCAGACTTACTGGCTTACCCGGTCGAATTCATTGATACCGCAGGGGCAGGCTATGATGAGGTGCAGAAAAAAAGCGGAGAAAGTAGAAGTAATCCGCAAGAGGCGGAGATCTTACTCAATTACCTACAAGAGCTGTTCAAAGCATATCAAGCACAGTTTGGGGAAGCAGCCGCTAAACAATTGCGTATCGGACTGATTTCACCCTATAAAGCGCAAGTCGTTTTACTTCAATCTCGTTTGGTGGATTTCCCCCTTTTAAAAGCCAATGAAGCACAGATCGCCATCAATACCGTTGATGGCTTCCAAGGGCAGGAAAGAGACATCATCGCGATCAGCATGGTGCGCTCGAACCCAGACGGTGAAATCGGTTTCTTGGCGGATACCCGTCGTATGAACGTGGCCATGACCCGTGCAAAACGCAAACTGATCATGATCGGTGATAGTGCGACCATCGCATCGCATCCTTTCTATGCCGACTTAATGCGTTTTATAGAAAAAGAGTGCATCTACAAAACCGTATGGGAAATGATGTATT
>JAHDGT010000295.1 GCA_020631675.1 Bacteroidota bacterium | reverse complement strand
CAGGCTCAGGCTCATTTTTTATTTGATTTGTACTTTATTTTTCTAAGCTTCACAACAGGGTTGGGATAATCCACACCAATAGTAAGTCCTAAGTATTTTTGCTGTGCCCGATCCAGTGTAAACGGTTCATGTACTCTTGAGCTAGGAAGTTTTTTCAGCTCTTTACACCAAAGTTTGACATACTCCCCCTCCGCATCATAGCGCTTTGCTTGTGTGATCACATTGAAATAGCGGTCTTCTCTTGGGTCATTCCCTATCCCCGCCACATAATTCCAATTGCCGTAATTACTACATGGGTCATAGTCTACCAATAAGCTTTCAAAATAGGCAGCTCCCATCTGCCAATTCACATTCAGGTCTTTCACTAAAAAACTGGCTACATTCTGTCTGCCTCTATTGCTCATAAAACCAGTAGCTTTCAGTTCCCGCATATTCGCATCCACAAATGGATAGCCCGTTTCACCATCTACCCATTTCTGAAACCGTACCTTATCATTCTTCCCTACTATCTCCTCAGCTTTTATACCCGCTCTTTTGAAAATATCATTGCCATATCTCATCGCTAAAAAGCGGAAATAGTCTCGCCACAATAATTCAAATATCACCCAGTAAGTGGATCTGTTTTCTACTCTCTCTGTTTCGTATCTTTTCACCTCTTCATAGATCAGCCTCGGAGATATGCACCCATGCGCCAAAGCTGCTGAAAACTTGGTAGAATAATCTACACCGATCAAGCCATTTCGGGTTTCTTTATACACTTCAATATTGTCCGTATCCCAGAAATAGTGTTTCATGCGCAGAAGCGCAGCTGTCTCCCCTCCTTTTTGCACAAAAGCAGTACGCTCATCTAATTCAGGTGAGGCTAAGTCCAATTCTTCCAAAGTAGGCACCTTACCGCCTTTACCTATAAAATCAGGATGTAGGTTTACTTTATCAGGTACAGGAAAAGTAGCTCTGGGTGTCGCCTTACGCTCCATTTTTTTTCGGAAGCTAGTGAACACATCGGGTAAGTCATCAATTTGAAAAGGCAGGTCATCATAATGATACAAGGTACTTCCCCAGAAATAATGCATCGGAATCTTTTCCGTCATCAAATTCCGGCTCAGTGCTTCCTCCACTTCCATCTCCTCATCGGTCGCTTCCTGATGACAGTAAATGGCTTTTACCTGATATTGACGGGCTATAGCAAAGATGACTTCTTCGGGCTTGCCATGTTTAATGATCAAGTCTCCACCCTTGTCTTGTAGGTTGAGTTTTAAATCTTGTAAACTTTCTAATAAATATTTCGCTCTGAAAGCACCCGTCTTAGGGAAACCGAAGCTTGTTTCTTCAAAATGCCGAGGATCTACACAATAGATGGGCAAAACAAATTCCGCATACTGACAGGCCTTGAACAATGCCTCATGGTCATGTAAGCGCAAGTCGTTGCGCAGCCAAACAATAATGATATTCTGCTTTTGATTGATTTGCTCTTCAAAGGACATATTGAGGTGGTTTCCTAATGAATGGATTAATTTACCTATACCTCAACAATAAAAATCCTTTTCAGTTTAGCGTGTATCGATCAATCTTCGATCGGCGTATATAAAATTTCCAATTTCATTGGGTAGTCCGGATGTCCAGGACCACCTATGATCAAACGGTTAGGTACTTGCTCAGGTGTATTAACGAAAATCACTTGCTCGCGATCGTCCAGTCTTCCTTCCAATTTATCTTGTAAAAAGAAGGTCATCGGCAGGCTGTACTGACTGGTATTATTTACGGTATCTGAAGAGTTCTTAAAAAACTCAACGGTTCGCGTAAGTGTACTGTCTTCGAACGCACGTGCGTTGAATCTCAAAATAGACGGTGATTCATAAACATCATCCGACTCCGGTATTACTGTAAAGTCTAAGCGGGCTCTATTGATGATCACATTACCCAGATCTTTCAAACTTGGTATTTCAAAAGAAAAGCCTAAGCCACCCATAGGCTGCAAGTATACCAACTCGTTTCCATTTGGGCTATCTTGGTTCAAAACAGCTTCCACTTCTGAGCCTGTATGATCAATTTCAAAGTGGCTGATCACGGCAACATTATCATCTCTGGTAACCGGAAAATCAAGCGTTAATCCTTTCTCTCCAGGACGGTTATAATATAAGGTCATACGCGAATAAATACTGCGCACATCAAAGGTGGCAATACTATTCGCATCCGTATTCGTTTTTAGGTACAAGCCTTTGAAAAATTCAAAAAAGTTGGCGTTGCTTGCCAAATCCTCTGTTCCTGATGCTGCGATCAGACGCTCTCCAAGCTCATCATCCAGTCGAATGCGCATAATCGGAGGTAAAGTATCAGTGGCCAAGCTATCGGTACCATCTTCTTTTTGTACATAACGCTCTAAATAAATAGAGTCTTTGCTGAAAGTCATAGCCGGTTTAGTACCCAAAGGACTGGCACTATAAGCGAATGTTTGGTCTGAATCATAGCTTAATGAAGCTACGATATCATCTTCCAGTTCAAAAACCTCAATATCAATAGGCGTTTCCGTCTCGCCATATAATTCAGGCAAATTCGCATATCGTAAGGATAAGACGACAGAATCTAAACTCGCCTCTTCTCCTAAGTCAATATCATTATTCGACAATCGTACCTGTAAGGCCAGCTCAGAAGTAGAATAGCCGAAGACCGGATCATTTAGCGTACCTAACATATACTCTCTTACATCAGCACTACCATCTGAGAATATTTTCACAACAGGGGCAGTTTCCACTGGTCCATGTGGGATCGTATTCACCAAAAGTTGGAAAGTGTCTGCTTGCAATGAGTTAAAGTACTCACTGTCATCAATCAAATCCGCCCCGATAGAGGTGGTTTCATTACAAGAGCAGAGTAAGGCGACTACAAGGGCGAAAGATGGAATAAGAAGCCCTATAGTTTTAATGGAAAGAATATCTAATCGATGCATACCCACGGATAACGAGGCCAACAATATTGACGTTGCTTAAAACAGTAACGTCTATAAAAGATTAACTCAACTTAACAGCCTTAAACGAATATTACTTACGCCAAGAGCCACTAAGTTGAGTTTCATAAAATGAGTCACTTAAAAAGTGTATCTAAGTCAAAGATTTAAGCGGCATCTTCAGTTTCCTCCTCTCCTATCAATTCTTGATAGAAGGCCTTATAAGAAGCCAAATAATCTTTGCTTTCTAAACTGTCAATGAATTCAAGAACATTCTGCTCTTCTGAATCCTGGAGGTTTTCCATAGCTTTAAGCACATCTTCATGCAGCTCTTCATCACCACGGATGATACCATCAGAATACGTCATCGCTCCTAAGTGTAAATTGGTGTTATCAGCATTGCCGTAAGCATCTAATTTACTAGGGTCGATCTTGTTGATCCTAGCTTTAGCATTGAAGTTATCACTCAATGGCTTATCGAAAGCATTCTCGTAAGCAGAGTAAACCACCTTCGTATTTTCGAATAATGGATTATCCGCGTAAGCAGTTTTCACGTATAAGGGGATCAAGCTTGTCATCCATCCGTGACAGTGGATCACATCAGGTGGCCAGCCGAATTTCTTAACGGTTTCCAACACGCCTTTGCAGAAGAATACCATACGTTCCGCATTGTCCGTATAGAAATTCTCATCCTTATCTTGGAAGACGAATTTGCGCTTAAAGAACTCTTCATTATCCAAGAAGTACACCTGCATGCGGGCACCTGGTAGAGAAGCTACCTTAATGATCAATGGAAAATCGTCTTCTTCGATGATGATGTTGATCCCTGAGAGACGAACCACCTCATGCAGTCTGTGACGGCGTTCATTGATCACACCAAAACGCGGCATCAAAACGCGAATCTCCATACCGTTCTCCTGAACGTATTGAGGCAACTCGCGAGCTACTTTAGCAATGGTGGATTCAATGAGATAGGGTTTCATCTCCTGTGTAACGATCAACACTTTCTTCTTATCACTCATACAAACGTGCTTACTTAATTTTAAGCTGTTTAACTTACATACAAAATAGTATTCGTAAGGGAAAACAAGCATTTCAAAAAACGTGGTCTAGCCCAAAACACACTGCCTCACTGATGTATCGTACCATATGAACTCAAAAAAATGCCTCTAATCAGACATTCACAACGGATGTTTATCCGAAAGACCCGGTATTCGATAAATAGATGTGGGAAATGAAGGATATCGCTCCAAACCGAAAGGGGACGGTAAAATCAGCTGCAAAGATAAGGATTTTTAAAAGGCTGTCCTAAAGCTGATAGCAAGGATTGATTTATAATTGCGTACTTAATCGATGTTATTCAATAATTTAACGATACTTAATAGTGTTTCTCACGAATAATTTTGTTGTACATGTAAAATGATTGCTTTAAATGCGGGCGGACACATGGGTTCGCCCCTACATGTCGGGAAGGTTTTATTCGCAGTATAAAAGTTCGTGAAAAACACTAATCAAATAAAGCCCTTTTCTTTCATCCAATCATCATTGTAGACTTTACCGACATACCTACTTCCATGATCGTGGAAGAGTACGACCACTACATCCTCTTCTGTCAATTGATCGTTTATTTCAACTATTCCTTGCATGGCGGACCCACAGGAATAACCGATGAACAAGCCCTCTTTTCTGGCTAAATACCGCGCCATTACCGCGCCGTCTTTATCTGTCACTTTCACGAATTCATCAATGATATCGAAGTCAATGTTTTCTGGGATGATGTCCTCCCCTATTCCTTCAGTGATGTAAGAGTAGATCTCGCTTTCATCGATCTTACCCGTTTCGTGATAGGCTTTTAGCGTTGATCCGTAAGTATCCACTCCTATGATCTTGATATCGGGATTCTTTTCTTTTAAATACCTACCGATTCCCGATATGCAACCTCCTGTGCCTACACCAACGATAAAGTGGGTGATTTTACCTTCGGTTTGCTTCCATATTTCCGGACCTGTGGTTTCGTAATGGGCTTGACGGTTGGATAGATTATCGTATTGATTGCAGTAGTACGAATTGGGGGTTTCTTTAGCTAAACGCGCAGATACGGAATAATAAGAACGAGGGTCATCCGGCTCTACATCTGTAGGGCATACGATGACTTGTGCTCCCATAGCACGCAGTATATCCACCTTTTCTTTTGATTGCTTGTCAGTAGTGGTGAAAATGCATTTATAGCCTTTCACAATAGCCGCTAAGGCTAAACCCATTCCTGTATTTCCTGAAGTACCTTCGATGATCGTTCCGCCTGGTTTCAACAAGCCTTTTGCCTCTGCATCTTCTACCATTTTGAGGGCCATGCGGTCTTTTACGGAATTACCTGGGTTGAAGAACTCGACTTTTGCCAATACCGTTGCTTTGATATTGTTTTCAGCGGGTAAAGTATTCAAACGGATCATCGGGGTATTGCCGATGGTTTCAAGGACATTGTTGAAAATCATTGATCGTAGATTTATGGCAAACTTTAAGTAAGTGCTTGGACAGAAATAAGCTTTGCTTTTGACTTGCTCTTTTAGCTGCGCCTTAAGCCATACGCTTACTTTTGTGCAGATACTTAATGGATTGTTAGCTTGGTGCAAAGGTACAAAATGCCTTAAGCTAAAGCTCCTTTTTTACCTAATAGCTTGCGGAGAATACCAAATTGCCCCATGTGATATGACTCATGGAAAGCAAAGCCAGCGAGTTTTTCCAGTTGCTCTGGTGTGGCCTGCTCTATATTTCTTTGAAGGATGAGTTGGCTTTGCTCGAACAAGTTTAATAGTTCCTGAAAATCAAGCCAGTGATCGGCGGCATGTGCGGCGGCATTACCTCCTCTTTGATAGGTGTTTTTAATTTCAGCACTACATAAAGGTTCTTGTCCGAAGTAAGACAAGAAAACATCACGAGTTACCAATACATGTCCTAATATCCAATTGATCGGATTGAGGTCGTTGGATGGACTAATGATGCTTTCTTCATGGGTGATGCCTGCTGTATTTTTTTGCAGGGTGAAAGCATTGTACTTGAAAATGCTTTTGATGTATTGTGCCCCATTATCTTTCATGGTCAGAGGGAATTTGTGAGATTTTGGCCCGCGTGAGGGATAGGAGTGGAAATGAGGGGGCTAAGGAGCGCCCTGAGCGGCGGCTGGTG
>JAHDGT010000001.1:18086-34746 GCA_020631675.1 Bacteroidota bacterium | reverse complement strand
TAGCGCTGCTATATCTCGTTTTTCATGCCTTGGCTACAACTAAAATAGCTGCGCCTTGAGCTTACGCTTACTTTTGTCCAGGTACTTAAAACAAAAAAAGGAATACCAACTATTGCCAGTATTCCTCTTCGGGGGGAAGGTAAGTAAATCTCATTCTAATGAAGTAGTTCATATCGACCCATACGTATGGATGACTGATCCATGTACTGCATGAACGCTTTGGCGATCGGGGCTTCCATGAATGGCTGTAATGAAGCATCAGAGGTTTCTTTGTTTTTCCAATAGACGGCGACCACTTGATCGGCTTGTTCATTCACGCCAGTTAAACGTTGTAAAAAGCCTGCTCTTTTTCCTGTGAATTCAGTTTCTACTCGCTTATTGACGGCATTGAATTGGGGCATGTCTGTTGCTGGTTTCACATTAAAAGACATGATTTCCACGAATTGACTGTCTGTTGCTTTGAAGGCTTCTGACATATTGTATCTGCTCATCTTCATGCTCGGAGCATCTATCATTTTCGCATAGTCTGCTACAGACGGATCACTCATGAATTTACTCATGGAGGCATCTGCATCTGCCTGGGTCTTCCAATAGACCACTACTACATAATTGCCTTTTTCATCCAGTCCGCTCTGGCGTTTGATGAAGCCGGGCTGTTTGCTGGTAAAGTCTTGTTCTACTTCCGCATCTCGCTTAGCGAAAGTGTTCGCTTCCACACCTGAGTTGATAGTGAAAGTGGTGACTTCCATTATGGTTTTAATATTGGTATTGGCATTGGCCTTTGCCTTGTCTTCCGATTCCGATCGGGCTTTGCTTTCCATTTGGGTTTCAGATTTTTGTTCCATTCCACAGCCACTCATACACAAGTAAAACAGTGGCAATAGTAGGTATGTGATGTAGATTCGCATTTCGTTTTCCTTTGATTCACGACACGGTAGACTCTGCGGTTACAAATATGTAGACCGGCAGATTTCCAGTAGTGGTGAGATTAATTCAAAGGACTGTCAAAACGAGAAAAAGAGCGCAGCGGAAGTGCTTTAGGCGTGAGTACGGCGAAATACATCAGGTGATTCTCCGGTGTATTTTTTGAAGAATTTAAAAAAGTTGGTCGGATCACTGAAGCCGGCGGTATAGGCGATTTCTTTGATGTTATGATTCGTGCTGATCAATAGTCTTTTGATACGCATGATGGTTCTTTCATCAATAAAGGTCTTAACAGAATCATTGACCACATCATTCACGATATTATTTAGCGTTTTGGAAGAAACCCCCAGTTTTTTAGCGTAGTACTGCACTTTCCTACTTTTAAAACAATCTTCTTCGACCAGTTTTTGAAAGGCTAAAAATTGATTCATGTATTTTTTTCGCTCCACAAAATGTCCTTGTTTGGCTTTTATGCGAAAGAGCTTCGTAATGACAATGTGTAATACACTTCTGGTAATACCAATGGAGAAGTCGTCTTTGATTTTATATTCTTGTTCTAAATGTTTTAGTAGTACCGTAAAGTCTGTGAAGTGTTCTTCATCATGAATCTCAATTTTCGGATTACTCAATGCGTCATTAAACAGTTGCATGGCCCTTAGCGCTTCCATTCTATTCAAATGACTGATGATGAACTCTTCTGTAAAAACCAATAAATAGCCTTTCACCTCAGGGTTTCTTAAAAATTTATGGATCTGGTCTTTTCTGATCAGTAGCACTGTCCCCTTTTTGTATTCGTAATCGGTAAAGTCGACAGTATGAATACCTTGTCCTTCGTAGACACAGAAAATAATGTAAAATTTTACGAGGTGATTGGTATCTATCGCGTGATCCAGCTCTCTTTGCATGAGTTCTTCTATCTTGACCACATCAAAAAAGGATCTGGGGTTTTCTTGATTTTCAAAGTTGATTTCAGGTAGATTTTTTTTCATTTTCTATTGCTAAGTGCACTATGCCCATTGATGTTTTGTGATCCTAAGATAAAACGTAACAGTTTAGGTCGGGCAATTCTGGCTGAAAAAATACCTAAGCTAAATAGTTACGATAAAACATTAAATCGCCCCAGCATGAGTCCGCAAAATAAAAAAGGGCAAACTTTAAAAGTTTGCCCTTTGCGAATTGATTTTTTGTTGCTTATCGGCGAATTTCGACGAAGCCAGTATTGTCGGTTTCTTCACCATCGGCGGTCATACGCCAGAGGAGGTAGAAGTAGGTACCATCAGGCACTTCTTCACCGCTTCGTTGGTAGCGACCATCCCATGCATCAGCATTCGTATAGTCTAATATTTTGTAGACCACATCCCCCCAACGGTTATAGATGATCAACTCGAAGGTATCATCAGTATAGCAATCATCTTCAAGGTTGGCGATGATCAGCTGATCATTCATGCCATCGTTATTAGGCGAGACCCCTGTTGGGACGAGTAAATCATCGCATTCAGATGGTGGGTCAGCTCCTACCACAACGATCACCTCTGCTGTATCACAAAGGGTCGAATCAAGTGATCCGTAGAAAGCACAAAGCTCATAATAGAAGGTATCCACACCAATGAAATCTTGATCCGGTGTGTAAATGATCGTTGTATCCGGACTTAAGAAGACCGTACCATTGATAGGATAAGAAGCAGTATCAATTAGTGTTATTGTTGTGCTATCAGTAACCGCATCCGGTGAGATCTGATCATTCGCCAACACATCGATTGGAATAGAAGTATTCACATCCGTCATCTCGAAATCATCAAGCGCGGTAAGGGTTGAGTCGGTCGGTTCTGGCGGTATAGAATCTTCTACAATAGTGATGAACACCCATGCGGTATCACTGGTCAAGCCAGTATCATCCACAATCACATAGCTGAAAGAATCAATGCCCATAGAATCTGTTGGCGGTATATAAGTTACCGTAAGATCAACAAAGTTCGGCTCTATGCTGGCTCCTTCTTGGAATGGCCCACTGATCGGTATGATCGCTGATATTGGATCATCATCGGGATCATAGTCATTTCCTAAGATCGCTATTTCAATTGGTGTATTCAGAGGTGTACTCACCGTATCATTCATAGCAATAGGTGGTATAGATTCAGGTAATACATTGATGATGAACTCGACCAATACGCATTCATCAGATTCCGTACATACTTCTACTAAGAAACTATCCTCACCAATGAAATCAGTATTCGGAATGTATTCGATACAATTTTCAATGATGATCAATGCCCCATCATCAGGAGAGTCGATCACACCTACAGAATCTATACCTGCGATGATGTAATAGTCTTCTACACACATAGTGATTGGAGTAGCTTGTACGGTTTCCTCATAAATCGTTAAGGTGTCAGGATCAATCAGAATCGACACAACAGCTGTATCACATAAAGCAGGATTACCATCATCACAGATGATATAAGCAAAGTAGTCATTACCAGTAAAGAAAGAATCTGGCTGGTAAACCACATTGCCTAAAGAATCCAAATAAACCTCTCCGTTGATCGGTTCGGTCAGTTCCGTGATCGTGATTTCATCACCATCCGGATCTGTATCATTATCCAACACAGGGATCATTACTGGCTCATTGTCTTCCGCAGCGATAAAGTCATCCCCAGCTAGTGGTGGATTATTCGGATCGCTACCACCAACCGTAACCGTCACATCTGCCGTATCGCATAGTTCAGGTTCTCCATCATCACAGATCACATAGCTGAAAGTATCATCACCGATGAAGCCGGGTGCTGGGGTATAGGTGATCGTTCCATCAGGATTGATCAGCGCATCTCCATTTGAAGGCAATTCAGGTAATTCCTCTTGAATGCTCAACTCATCTCCACCAAGAGGATCATTGTCATTATCCAATACCGGAATGTTCACCGCTTCGCCTGTTGGCGTTTCCGCCACATCATTCACTGCATTCGGTGCGATATTGACTAAAGAATCAGGCAGAATATATACCGTCACGATCGTCTCGTCACAAGCCCCTGTTTCGTCACATATTTGGTAACCGAAGTAGTCCGTTCCAATATAGCCTGGTTCCGGTTCATAGATGACCGTTCCTGTAACAGGGTCGATCACTACACCGCCATATTGTGGTTCGAATAAAATATCCGTTACCTCTAAACCATTACCCATATCATTCACCAATACTGGGATGATCACCGGCACGTCCACATTCGTATAAGCGATATCTGGTTCCGCATCTATCGGTTCAGGTGTTACTAAAATATTGACGTATGCCGTATCACATAGTATTGGCAAACCATCATCACAAACAATGTAGGTGAAGTAATCCGTACCTGTATACTCCGGGTTCGGTGTATACTCAAAGCCATTGATAACAGGAATGATCTCCCCATAAGCTGGATCTGATCCTGGAAGGATATTCACAATGATTCCGTCCGAGTCATTAGAGCCTGCAGCGATCACATCGAATTCAGAGGAGGTTCCACTTTCTACTTCCGCGAACATATCAATAGCCACAGGAGGGATATTCTGCACATCTTCTCCAATGGTCACATACACTTCGGCTATATCACAGTTTCCTGCTGTATCACATACTTCATATACAAAGGTATCTGTCGTATCAGATGGCGCATCAGGATTCGGAGTATAAGTGATGGTTCCATCAGGATTGATTTCTACTGTACCAAACTGCGGTTCCTCTGCAATATTCGTGATCGTTAAAGGCTCTCCTAAAGGATCACTGTCATTCTCTAACACAGGAATGATCACTGGGCTTCCATCTAAGGTATTCGCAAGGTCGTTGCCAGCTGAGGGCGCGGGATTTTCTGTCCCTATAGGAAGCACTGTAATACTCACAATGGTAGAATCACAATCCCCTAAAGTGTCGCAAATTTCATAGATGAAATAGTCAACCCCAGTAAAGTCGGTATTCGGTTGATAAACAAAAGTACCTGCCGTACCATCCGCATCTGTGAAAGCACCATTATCAGGCAAATCCAATGTCTCTGTGACTACAATACCAGCTCCAGAATCATTATCTAAAACACTAATGACCACTGCTTCATTCTCCATCGTGAAGTAGATGTCTGGTTCCGCATCCAAAGCACCCGCCACATTGATGTAAACGGTCGCGATATCACATTCATCAGAAACAGGATCACACAATTGATAGATCAATGAATCTGTACCTGCAAAATCAAAATCGGGTAAATAAGTTAGCGTACCATCATCATTTAGTACAACGGATCCATTTTGAGGTTCTGTCAATAATATGATATCAAGAGAAGCAAGCGGTGCTCCTCCCCCTTCGTCATTATCCAATATGTCAATAGTAACAGGAACATTAACCGGAGTTGTGATCTCATCATCATTCGCGATCACATCAGGAGAAGGTGTTTCTCCGATGGTGATCGTGATCGTCGCGGTATCACACAATTCAGGCATTCCTTGGTCACAAACAATATAAGTGATGAGGTCATCCCCTACAAAATCAGGATCAGGCGTATATACTACCGTATTTGAAGCAGGATCAATAAAAGCCGTACCACTAACTGGGTCAGTGATCTCAACAAGGATCAACTCTTCAGCTGGTCCATCTGGGTCTGAATCATTTGCTAATGGGGCGATCGTTACTGGATCATCCGTCAAACTGATAACAGTATCATCAAGGGCTAAAGGCGCTTCATTACTTGGGGTTGGATCATCACCGACCGTAACGGTAAGTGTAGCGAAAGTACAATTACCTGCTTCATCACAAACGGTATAAGTGATCATGTCCACACCTACAAAATCGGCATCCGGCGTATAGGTTAATGTACCGTCCGGATTGATAGTCGCCGTACCGTTTGTTGGTGGTGTAGTGATCGCTGGTGTAATGTCTTCTCCCTCAGGATCCACATCATTTGCTAAAATATCAACTGTTACGGGCACACCTGAGAAAGTTGTAGCCGTCTCATTATTTGTCAATGGAGGTTCATTACTATCTACAGGAAGCACCTGAATAGTTACTACTTCCGTAACACAATTGCCCGCTACATCACAAACCACGTAGAAGAAGAAATCTGAACCTACATAATCTGTAGGGGGTGTATAGGTGATCGTTAAATCAGGGTTCACGACGACCGTACCCAATTCAGGAACTTGGTCAATATCCACAGAGGCGAAATCACCAAAGTCATTCGCTAATACATTCACTGTTGTAGGCGTATTAACCAATGTTTGCTGAATATCTGGCTCCGGATCGAGTCCTTCACTTGGAGGAACATCTGTATCAATAGTGATATTCACTACTGCGGTATCACAGATCGCACCGTCTTCACAATCGCTACAGGCGATGTAGGTCAACTGATCCGTAGTGGCTGTTCCTGAAGGAATATAATTTAAAGTACCATCTGCATTCAAATCGGCAGCACCCGTAGCAGGAGCACCGATGATCGCCACATCCAAATCCACATCACAAGGATGGTTATCATTATTCAAAATTGGAATCACAATGGGCGAACCGTCACTAACACCACTATCATCATTAGCAGTTGGCGCAACACAGCCGATCGCGATCGGCACTTCGACCACCTCTGTCAATCCTGCCGCATTCGTTGCTGTGATGGCGATCACATCTTCACCGAAGAAACCCGGAAGCGCAGTGTATTGAATACAGCCTCCATCTAATATGCTGATACTACAATCGAAAGTCGTGCTGGCATCAGTGATTTCAATGCCCTCTGTTCCAATTAAATCACAGAATTCCACACAAATGATAATGGGTTCCAAAGGTTGAGAGCAATACTGTTGCACCGTAAAATCACATGGGTCAACTGGTGTATCCGGATAGTTTATAGAAACCGTTGCGGTATCACATAAATTAGTGGGTACATCACAGATGACATAAGACAGCACATCTGTTCCTATACAGTCCGTTCCTGTTGTTACGACCAATTGGTTACCACTGATCGTAGCAGTCGAGCAATCAAACTCACCGATCAAGTTGGTTAAAGTGATCTCTTGTCCTTCGGGATCAAAATCGTTACCTAAAATATCAATAGTGGTCGTCAGATTCAAACCCAAATCGAACACATCATCATTAGCAATAGGTGGATTGGAACCACAAGCTGTATCTACGGTAATGTTCACGAGTGATGTTTCACAGAAACCCGTTGCGTCACAGGCTACGAATGAAACTTGATCCGTTAAAGCCGTAACAGCTGGTGGAATGTATTCGTAACAGCCGTCTCCTAAAGGTTGTAATATACCCGCCCCTGCATTCAATTCCAGATCAGCTATACTAGAAGAGGTTAAGTCGCAATACAATGGGCAAATCACAGTTGATGTAAATGGTCCGATACAAGTACTTTGCTCGGTCGTACATCCTTCCGGTGGCGTAGTATCATCTTCAGCTGTCACATTTATCGTTAGTGTTGCCGTTGAGCAGTTGCCACAATCATTACATACTTGGTATTGTATCACCTCTGTCCCACTAAATCCAGTATTAGGGGTATAAAAGACCTCTCCACTGACTATACTTGCCACACCGCCTGTTGGCAGGCTTAATAAAGAAGTGGCATTCAGCGGTTCATCGCAAGGTTCAATATCGTTATTGGTAACAGCGATCAACGCACCATCATAGGGGTCAACGCCAGTAACTGTCAATCCATTTACGTTCAATCCACTCGCATTGATGGTCGCTACATCATTTACCCCGATAGGCTCAGCACATTCACCGATACTGATCGCAACAACAGAGTAGGAACAAGCTGCGGGTATTTGGTCATCACAGACCTCGATAGTAACCGTATCGATTCCCAATAAGCCTGGAAGCGGCGTATACCTTATACAAGTATCATTTAGGATTGTAATACC
Source organism: Bacteroidota bacterium (assembly GCA_020631675.1). Lineage (GTDB taxonomy): Bacteria > Bacteroidota > Bacteroidia > Chitinophagales > UBA2359 > JAHDGT01. Next base: position 26,958 of record JAHDGT010000001.1, on the reverse strand, counting down.
ACAATCAAATAAGGATTCAGTATCTGTAATGATGGTCGCATCACCATTAGGATCCGTAAAAGGATAACAAATGTTTACTGGCTCCATCGGACCAGTACAAGCATTTAGTTCCACTTCGAAAGGTGGCAAATTAGTGGGGTCGATGACTGAAACAGAAACGAAAGCAGTCGCTATACCATCAGCTGCGTCAACAATGGAATAGGAAAACACATCCAAACCCGTAAAACCAGCATTCGGCGTGTAGGTAATCGTATTATCCGCATTTGCTGTGGCTGTACCATTCATTGGACTTCCTAAACCTGAAGCCAATAAACTGATGTCATCCCCATCATCATTCAATAATACGTCAATTACAACGGGTGTAGCAATATCAGTAATCGCCAGATCATCTTCAGCAGATAGCGGGCCTGCTGGCCCTTCAAATACCGAAATGAATACCGTGGCAGTGGAGCTACCATCTATAACACCATCTGTAAGCGTATATTCGAAAGAATCATTTCCGAAAAAGCCAAAATTGGGTTCATAGAAAATGCTGTTATCCGCATTGATCGTCGCCGTCCCATTGGATGGAGGCGAACTGATAGACAGCTGCGGCTGATCCCCGGTATCATCATTAACGAGTACCAGGAAAGTAATGGAGATATTTTCGTCCGTACTTCCGATATCATCTTGTGCATTTAAGCTTTGTGCTTGAAGATTCACAGCACAACAAGTAATCAGAAGGGACAGAAAAAGAAACGAATAAATGGATTTTAACAACTGCACGTCTTCAGCTTTCATTTAATGAGAACGACCGTCAACTCAAAAATCAGGCAAAGACTATGCCACCAGACGGAGCATAAGTCTGCCAGATATAAAGAGTCAATTTGAACGGGTGGCTAGGAAGCTAGAATTGCTTGGAAAAGGATAACAAACTAACAATCAAACAAGTACAACATAATTAAAAAGTAAAATATGGCGTAAATGACTATTGTTTGATCTATCAGTTAGTTGAACGATATGAACGTCCATGTAAAAGGTCTATACAAAATTGCTGAAATACTGTCGGATTAATGTCATTTTGGTCACATAAGCTTGAATAAATTACAGTATTGTGACAATTTGTTTTTGACTCAATCTGAAAAGCTAACACTTTAGTTCATCTTATTTGAACATCATAAAAATGTGAGCAACTTTTTAAAACAGCAATAAATGGCTTCAACATACATGCAAAAAAAACCACATTACACTTTAACTCAAAAATGCTGAAACAAAGCAAATGCAGTATGCGTATATAGAATGTACAAAGATGTTGATCAAAACATGCTTAAGTAATGAGGTAGTTTAGAAAGTAACTTTAAACTACCTCACTGTCTATTCATCAATCTCAAACAGATTTCCCTCTAAAATGATAAGAACAATACTATCATTTTTATTCGTCTTAATAATTAACTGTGTTTTTGCTACTTCAGCAAAGGCAACCGAGGCAAGTTTCAGTTATGAGATTGATGGTTCTGAAGTCACTTTCACGAATACTTCAACCGATGCTGACCAGATCTTATGGGTATTAGCACCTGGTGTACTTAGTGCCGAAGCGAGTCCTACTTATGATTTTGAAGAAGCTGGCGTTTATTCAGTTTGTCTATACGCTAGTAATAATACCACTGGGGCTTTCGATTATCATTGCGAGACAATAGAGATCGTTTGTACTGTAAATGCCTCTTTCAGTTATGAGACAGATGGGTTATCTCTAACTTTGACCAGTACTTCTTCAGGGGCCAGTGCTTTTATGTGGTCAATAGTTGGCTTACCTCTCACCTATGGCGAAAGCATAACAATAGACCTACCCACCTCTGGAACTTATACCATTTGTTTGACAGCATTTGACACAAGTACAGGCTGTCAAGCCAATTATTGTGAGTCTATCATAGCCTTGTCCTCCTTCTTCACAGATCCACCTATTGCTGAATTCAGCTATAGTATTTCCCCAAGTGGGTATACGACTTTCACTAATGAATCTGACAATTCGGATAATTACTTGTGGGTGTTTGATGACAGCGATTTCAATAGTTTAGAAAATCCGACTTATACCTTCTCTCCTGGCATACATAATGTATGCCTATTCGCATTCAACTCCTTTACTGGGGAGTATGACAACCATTGTGAAGAAATAACAGTAAACTGCCCAGAAAATTTAGCAGGCTATTCTTATAACGTTGACGGATTAAGTGTGCAATTCACAAGTACACCTTCTGCCGCCAATAGTTTCGTTTGGAACATCACTGGCGAAGATCCTATATACGGGGAAAATCCATTGATCACTTTTGAAGGAACAGGCAGCTATAATGTTTGCTTGGAAGCTACGCAGACAAGCACAGGCTGTTCAGATAGCTACTGTGAATCAATCACTTTGGTTGAGCCTTGTATCGCTGATTTCAATTTCAGTGTTAGCGGCTTAAACGTTGACTTCACAAATGCTTCCACTGCCTATAATACGTCTAGCTGGTTCATCGAAGGAACAGCATACAGCACAACAGACCCAAGTCATACTTTCACTGCTCCGGGCGTATATGAAGTCTGTTTAACAGTAGAAAACACCTTTTTCGATTGTACGAACACTAATTGTAAAGATATTAATATCGGTGGTGGACCTACTGAGGCGCAAGGCATTGACATCTATAAGGTTTTGGTCAATGAATGCGGTGGACCAGCAGGTCGACAAGAAGCGGTCTTTTTCCGTTTGAATGAAACGGCTGTTGATATCAATACAATGGATGTCAGCTGGCCACAAAACAACTGGAAAGGACTCTGTGACGCTGATTCTAAAATCGCCGAGATCAATGCAGGAAATAGCGGAAGTGGGCAATTACTTCCTCCACCTGCCGACGGTATTCTTCCATATGATGCCAATGTTGTTTTATTTTCCAGTACGACCATCAATTTAAGTGCTTATGACATCGGTAGCATCAGTGAAGACACCTATGCGCTTTTCCAGTGTGCGGGTCCATTAAGTGGTGGGCATTTACCGAACAGTGGTACAGGAGAGCATATATTGAAAATCTCTTTTGATGGGGCGGAAGGCACTGTCAACTATAATACGGCCCAACTTTCGGGTGAGGGAGATGGCGACTATTTACTATACCTCATTGGTGAATATCCTGAGGCTAAGAATGAAGGCTGTGTACTTTTCACAGCAGATACGCCAATTGGTGTTTGTGGTTTAGAAGCCTTATTTTATGCTGATTTTGCGGCGGCGGGAACCATTACACTCGTTAATGCCTCAACGGTAAGTAGTCCGATGAATTATATCTATGACTTGGGTAATGGCGACCAACTAAGTGTTCCTAATTCCGCTTATACCTATGCGGTGTCTGGTACTTATGAAATCTGCTTAACCATCACTTCACTGATTGATGATTGTACCGACACTTATTGTACGAGTGTTGTAATAGATATTCCTAGCTGTGAGATCACATCCGACTTCTCACATACTGTTGATGGCTATGTCGCGAACTTCACGAATCTATCAAGTGGAGACTATACGGATCTGTATTGGAATTTTGGAGATGGTAATATTTCTTACGAAGAAAATCCAAGTCATAATTTCACGGCTCCTTCAACGGAAGAGGGCTATTTCGTTTGCTTGTCCGCCTACAACGTGGACAATGGATGTGTGGACATTCAATGTCGATCAGTAGTCATACCTCCTAGTTCAGGTGGCAAAGATGATGGAATCGGACTTGGTGGATCATCTAGCGGGAAACGCGATGAAATGGGTAGTGACAATGAAGCAGCGATACAACAGGAGTTAGACTGGTCACAAAACCCACTTCAAGTGCGCTTTGATTATCAGACTGATGAATTGAACGCCAGCTTCAAGAATACAAGTAGTGGAAAGTACAAGCGAGTACTATGGGAGTTTGGCGATGGGCGTTATAGTCACGAATTACACCCAACACATACCTACAACAAAGCAGGCAGCTATACCTTTAAGCTCTACCTTTTCACGGATGATCCTAATCAGCCTGTTCTGCTTGAAGAAAGTACGATCTACATCTTTGATTGATAATAAATCCAATCACATCATCTTAGTTCGCTTCACCAAATAAGCAGTAAGTACCTGTGAAAAATCTCCATTAATATCAGCGGGTACATAGTCTATGCGGTACTGACCGCACTTTAACTTCAAGGCATGAACTCGCTTGTCGATCTGCTCACGGTAGAAATCGCGCACCTGACCCGGCTGTAGGCGTACCTCCTCCCCTGTTTCCATATCTATGAACACATAAGGACGATTATCGAATTCGAACTCGATTTCTTTTTTCGTATCCACCACGTGGAAAACGACCACCTCATGCTTATTGTGCTTGAGGTGCTGCAAAGCCGACATCAGCTCTTCGTCGGCTTGCATGTTCTCGAACATATCACTGAACAAGATCACTAATGACCGACGATGGATATTATCGGCGATCTGGTGGAGGCATTCCGCCGCGGCCGTACGCTTATTGCGCTCAGTACGCGCTAATAACTCTTGCAATTTGGCGGTCAGTAGATTGTGATGAACCGTAGTAGAGCGCGCATCACTCTGGTACTCCACATCATCACTAAAAACACTCAAGCCCACCGCATCGCGCTGACGCTTCAATAAGTACATCAAGGCCGCTGCCGATACCGCTGAAAAGCGCAATTTATTCGCATGCTCTCCTTCAGGGAAGTACATGGAGGAAGAGGCGTCGATCACCACTCTACAACGCAAATTGGTTTCTTCTTCGTAACGCTTGATGAACATCTTATCCGTTCGCGCATAAACTTTCCAATCAATATTCTTCAAAGGATCACCAGGGTTGTATAAACGGTGCTCGGCGAACTCGACGGAGAAGCCGTGAAACGGACTTTTATGTAGCCCGATGATAAAACCTTCTACAACTTGCTTTGCCAACAATTCTAAATTGTTGAATTGGGTGAGCTGCTCTAAAGTGATCAATTGGTCTTGCGTTGCCATACTTACTTACTGATTGGGTTGAGGGGTATTAAAATTGTAGATCGTGGGATTACCACCCCGACTGCTTACGCAGTCATCCCTCCTTGAGAGGGGAATTAAAAACGGCCGATATTCGATACTCGAACATCGGCCGTTTATTAAAGGTTCTTTTGTTTCCTTATTTAGTGTACAATACTTGCTGTGTAAAGCTGCTCTCGCCCACTTGCACATTCAGTACATACATGCCATTGGCGTAGAAAGAACGCAATGGTAATAAACGTTTCATGTGGTTGCCCGCTTCTTGCATACCATAGTCAATATGCTGTACCAAGCGTCCTGCTTTATCATGTAAGGTAATGCTTACTTCGGCTGCTTCGGTCAACTCGAAAGTGACCGCTAACTGATCACTGAACGGATTCGGGAAAGCCGACATATTGATATCGTTCGCCGTACCTAAAGTGTTCGCATTAGCATTTGCCGCAGCATTATTTGAAACTGGTAATTGGTAAGATACACTCAACATCGGGCGCAAAGAAGCATCTTCATGATCGCTGCTCGCAAAGATCAAAGAACGATAGCGCTTCTCTTCCAATAAACGCAATAACCAACCGTGATTCGCTTCAGGATCCGCATGCATCTCACGCACATGCTCCGTTACATCAATGTCTAAATAGTGTTGTTGGCGATCTGTACTTTTTGCTAAAGTAACCGCTGAAGCAGCTGCGGCACGAGGCTGGTTCGCCCAAGTTACGCTCGCCTCTTCCCAAGCTTCGGTAACAGGTGTTAAAGTAGCCTGATTCTTACCGATCTGCTTACCGCTGATGTTCACCGAGCGGTCGTTATTGAACAAATTCAACTCCGCCTTCACGATCTGTGCATCGGCAGGGATCGCACTTAGATCAAAGGCTACTAAGCCACGTACCGTAACGGGTATCTTCTGCCCCTTTTTGCCGTAGTTCAAAGCCAATGCGTCCAGATCCGGATGCTGACCTAAGTTCTTATTGGGCACTCTGCTATTCAAATAAGCGTCTTTACCTTCTTGCGCATCCGGCTGAATCACTAGAGTTTGCGTTTGCTGTGCATAAACAGCTTCCGTACTCAGTTGCCCGACGGTCAAGGCCAATAAAAACGACAAGTACCATTTTTTCATATGCTGAGATTAATTTCTATTCATTCGCTAAAACAACAAGACCGTAATTATGATTGTTCGTAAGCAGCTTGACTACACTCACATCACAATGACGACATCATGTATCTGGATAAAGGTAAACCAAAGCCCCTTTAACCGACTCAATTTACAGCAATTTTAACACCAATTTTGATTTAACATCATCCACAAGACCACATTTTTTCGCCTGTAGACAAAAGCATGTGAAAAGGGTGACCTTAATAGCAGTCCATAGGTCAACATTAGCGCGTATCTTTGCGAAGTATGCGCTTTAAAGTGTGTATGTACCTTAAAAAGCAAGCACGACGATACCCTATTCATCCTTAACTATGTATAAAGATCAAAAAATCTGCGTGGTGATCCCCGCATTGAATGAGGAAGCTTCTATTGGCAAAGTGATAGACGCCATCCCGGAATTCGTGGATCATGTGATCGTGATCAATGATGGCTCTACCGACCGTACCCGCGAAATAGCGACCGAGAAAGGTGCCGTGGTGGTCAACCACAAAGGAAACAAAGGATTGGGTATCGCCTTCCGTTCAGGGGTACGTAAAGTATTGGAGCTAGGCGGAGACATCATGGTCAATATGGATGCCGATGGCCAGTTCAACCCTAAGGATGTCAGCAAGCTCATCACACCGATCATTGATGGTAAAGCAGATTTCGTAACCGCATCTCGCTTTAAGGATCCGGAGTTGTGGCCAGAAATGAGCAAAGTGAAATTCTGGGGTAATAAGCAGATGTCGCGCTTGATCAGTCGCATCATCAACCAACGCTTCTACGATGTGAGCTGCGGCTTCCGCGCTTATACTAAAGACACCCTATTGCGCCTCAACCTCTTCGGTACTTTTACCTACACACAAGAAACCTTCATCGACCTTGCCTTCAAGGGGCTGACCATCGTTGAAGTACCTACTAAAGTAAGAGGAACCCGTGAGCACGGTAAGAGCCGTATGGCCTCCAACCTCTTCAAATACGGCTATCGCACCAGCAGCATCATTCTCAAAACGCTGCGCGATTATCGCCCTATGCGTCTCTTTGGTAATCTTGCTTTGATCTTCTTATTAGCGGCTTTAGCCTTGGGTATCTTCTTGCTACAGCATTTCTTCAGAACCGGTGAGTTCTCCCCGCACAAATGGGCGGGCTTCACCGCGGGTTTCCTATTCTCCGTTTCATTGATCATTATGGGCTTAGGCTTCGTCATGGATATGTTCGCCCGTATGCGCCACAACCAAGAGGAAGTACTTTACCACCTCAAAAAGATCTCTTTAGAAAAGGGAGATGATGTACGCGACATCGCGCCACGAGCCACTTTGCCTACCGTACAAGAGTAGGTCAATTTGAGAATTTGATAATGTGCTGATTTGAAAATGTTGGCGCATGCCCGCAATAAAAGCTTGCCTTAGGAACCGGAAAAAATCGACACACAGCACGAAATCTCATGTCTCGAGTCTCATGTCTCGGGTCTAAAGAAAGCGCAAGCTTTCAATGCGTGCACCGGGCTATCCGTTCTTATTAAGCGCACTGCCTGTCGGTTCGTTGCTGCCATTTGCGGTGGCTACCTCTGGGCCGCCCCCGCAAATGGCGCACTCACTCGCCATTCAGCACACTTAATACCACTCCTATCCCTTGCGCGCGGCTCAGGAAAAATTGTAATTCTTCATCTCCTCTCCGCAAATGCGCTCAAAGGTGGCCATTTGCTCGTCGGTCCATTCTTTCCAGTGAGGGAAACGGTAGTTCACGCTTTGGTTTTTGGGTCTGTTCACATGATCTTCCCATGCCTCTTGCGGTACGATTTGTTCGATATGATCAGCCACTTGGGTTTTGAAGTAGTCATAATCCGTGCGCATGCGCTTGAAGTAGACCGTATGGGCGATGTTCTCCCGCATATACCTATTGGTGAACTGCCATTGCCAGCACACTTTTTCAAAGCGATCCATATTGCCCCATTCTGCTGCATAAGGATCATTCGCTGGCGGGAAGATCAGATCCGACATCGGATCTTTTTTACCCAGTTTGTCTCTGCACATCACCGAGCGCACCACTTCTTTTCCGTCTCTGACAATGTGTAATAATTTCGCATTGGGCATTGCTTTGGCAATGGCTTTACAGTGCATCCGTAAGAAGGGGTTCACCTCCCCATAAAAGGCAGTAGGCTGCCCTTCCGCTCGCTTAAAAATATCCGCCTTTCTAAAATCTATGATGTAGCGAAATGCATTTTCTTCGCTTTGAATGGCGCGCGTGAACTCCAGATAATCCACAATATTGGCTTCGTGCTCTACGATCCCTCCTTCTAAAGTACGGGTGAGTAGATCCGTTAAAAAGACCGTGCCTGATCGCGGACTGGAAAAACCGAAAAACAAAGGAGTGTCTTTGAACCAGCTCGCCATCGCTTCTTGCTTATCGGCAATGAAGGCTTTATTGTCTCTATCGTCTTTCCACTGCTTCATTTTGAGAGCCGTACGGGCCGCTTGGTTGAAGCCCGGCAAATACACATCATTCCACCGATACCAATGCATGAGTCGGCTATACGGGCGCAATTTGACCTTGTGGTCTTGCGATGCTGAAGCGGAAGAAGAAGAATTGGATGAAGACATAGTACTATTAAAATGAAAAAAGCCTACGATAGCAGTAAAAAATACTTTGTGCCCCTTAGTGTTCTTTGTTCTTCGTGGTCAGCAATTTTAAGCGGTTAGAAATCCTATAGCCACAAAGAAAGAAGAACACAAAGTTACACGAAGAAC
>JAHDGT010000001.1:16841-17986 GCA_020631675.1 Bacteroidota bacterium | reverse complement strand
ATCGAACCAAAACAATTTTTGAACGTAAAAACTAATAGTGCCCAACAACTTACAAAGCCTTATCTTTGCGCTTCTTTGGCTGCACTTCAAACACAGCAGACAAAAGCTAGAGCACAAGAACGAATCATTGTTCCATGTACGAACAGGCATTTCACCATAAAGACATTAGTCAGCTTTCTTTTCTGATCACAGGAGGAGCAGGTTTCATCGGTTCGCATATCGTGGAATACCTGCTGCGCCATGGGGCGAAGAAAGTGCGTGTCATTGACGACCTGAGTACCGGGTCTGCTTCCAATGTCAGTCTGTTTCAGGAGCATCCTAATTATGAGTTCTTACAAGAAGATATTCGCGATTTAGACAGTTGCCGGCGTGCGTGCAAAGGCATTGACATCATCGCGCATCAAGCAGCGATCGGTTCTGTTCCGCGTTCTTTAAAAGATCCCTACACTACACTTAGTGTGAATGTAAGTGGCTTTGCCAATGTAGTGAAAGCAGCTTCTGAAGAAGGTATTCAACGTATGGTATATGCCTCGTCTTCCTCTGTTTATGGAGATGAGCCTAATTTGCCAAAACAAGAAGATCGCATCGGCAGACAGTTATCGCCTTATGCGGTGTCTAAGTATGCGAATGAATTATTAGCCAGCGTCTTTGCAGAGCAATACGGTATTGAATTATTAGGTTTCCGCTATTTCAATGTATTTGGTTCTAGACAGCGTCCTGATGGACCTTATGCGGCGGTTATTCCACTTTTCATAGAACGATTGCTGAACCAGCAAGAGGTATTCATTGATGGCGATGGCTTACAGACCCGCGACTTCACTTATATAGAAAACGTAGTACAAGCCAATGTACTGGGCATGCTGAATGCACAGTCGAGTGACTGTAATGGTCAGATCATCAATGTGGCATTCGGTGAACGCTATTCCGTACTGGATCTTTATCAAATGATCGCTAAAGACCTGGATGTATCACAACCTCCGCAACACAGGGCCGCCCGCAAGGGGGATGTCCGCGACTCTCATGCGGATGTAAGTAAGGCTACTCAACTACTGGGCTATGCCCCACAGGTATCTTTCCAAAAGGGCTTGAAACGCACCATCGCCTTTTTTGAGGAGGTGTATTTGGCGAGTAGAAAGGAAGGGTAA
>JAHDGT010000001.1:12399-16741 GCA_020631675.1 Bacteroidota bacterium | reverse complement strand
TTACCACTCAAAACTGGCGGTTAGTCCTTCTTTATCGTTGGCGTGTTGCCCGACCATCACATCAAATTCACCCTTTTCAATGATGAACTTTCCTTGTGGGTTATAGAAGCCCAATTCTTTTTCGCTTAAGGTAAAGCTGACTTCTTTTGATGCGCCTGCTTTCAAGTTGATTTTCTCAAAGCCCTTTAGCTCTTTCATGGGTCTGGCTACTGTAGCTACTTTATCGTGTATGTACAATTGTACCACGTCTTCGCCATCCAGTTTACCACTATTGGTCACGCTTAGGCTGACGTTCACACCAGCATCTCCCTTCTTCACTTTTAGATCGCTGTACTTGAATTGAGTATAACTCAAACCATAGCCGAATGGGTAAAGCGGATCGTTGGTCTCATCGGTATAATGCGACCAGAAAACCACATCTAATGGCCCGGGTCTACCGGTGCGCAATTGGTTGTAGTAAATAGGTACTTGCCCCACACTACGCGGGAAAGTCATTGGTAGATGTCCGCTTGGGTTATAGTCGCCGAATAGCACTTGGGCAATAGCATTACCGGTTTCCGTACCTAATTGCCATGTCTCAACGATCGCAGGCACGTTTTCAGCTGCCCAAGGCAATGCTAATGGGCGGCCGTTCATAAGTACTAAAACCACCTTTTCATTGGCAGCTTGCACTGCTTCTAATAGCTCTTGCTGCAAACCAGGCAAGCCAATATCTGTTCTGCTTCTACCCTCTCCGCTTTGGTAGCCATGTTCTCCGGCTACTAGGATAACCAGATCTGCTGATTTTGCTGCTGAGACAGCTTCATCAAATCCACTACGGTCGCTCTCGTTCACTTTTACGTGATTGAAGAAGCTGGTTTCTCCTAGGAAAGCATCTGGTCCTTTAACGTACTTGAATTGATCGGTATAGGTTTTTAGTCCTTCATTAAATGAAACCGCACTATTGTCATCTGAGCCGAAACGCCAGCTGCCTAGTGGACTATTTTTCTCTTCGGCTAAAGCACCGATCACTACTATGTTTTTTTGCTCTTTTGCGATCGGTAGCACATTGCCTTCATTCTTTAAAAGCACGATCGACTTCTTTGCCATATCCAGTGCATCCGCTCTGTGGTCGGGGTGGTAGATTCTTTCTTTTTCTCTTTTGTCGTTGCAGTAGCGGTAAGGATCATCAAAAAGCCCCAAAGCGAATTTGACACGTAAAATACGACGTACTGCTTCGTCTAATACCTTTTCTTGTACTCGGCCTTCTTCTACTAATTTGGCTAAGTGCTTGGCGTAGGCGTAAGATTCCATATCCATATCAGAGCCCGCATTGGCAGAAATTTCCGCTGCATGTTCTAAATCTTTCGCGAAGCCGTGCGCCACCATTTCTGAGCCAGAACCCCAATCAGATACGATGAAACCCTCATAGCCCCATTCGCCTTTCAGTAAGTCTCTTTGTAAGTACTCATCACCTGTGGCGGGTATGCCGTTCAGGGTGTTGAAGGCGTTCATGAAGGAAGCCACGCCTTCTTCTACGGCTGCTTTGAATGGCGGTAAGATCACATTGTGCAGGGTAACCGTACCCACATCTGCCGCATTATAGTCGCGACCTGCTTCGGCGAAACCGTAAGCTGCGAAGTGCTTGGCGGTAGCTGCTAAAGTAAATGGATCAGAGAGGTCTTTTCCTTGGAAGCCGCGGATGCGTGCTCTACCGATGGCACTGCCTAAGAAGGGGTCTTCTCCCCCACCCTCCATGACACGACCCCAGCGGGCGTCACGAGAGATATCCACCATAGGTGCGAAAGTCCAGTTGATGCCTCTTGAAGCGGCTTCATTGGCGGCCATGGCGGCTGATTTTTCAATGGCTTCCATGTCCCAACTCGCGGATTCCGCTAGTGGAATGGGGGCAACCGTTTTATGTCCGTGGATCACATCCAAAGCGAAGATCAATGGAATGCCTAAGCGTGACTCTTCTACGACCAGCTTTTGCATGGCGCGTACATTCTCTACCCCACTTACGTTGAGTACAGAACCTACCTTGCCCGCTTTAAGATGATCGTACTTCCACTTGGAATCGCCGTCTGTAGGAGCGGGTCCTGTGGCGTCCCAGAAGCCATTGTATTGGGTCATTTGTCCGACCTTCTCTTCAATGGTCATCTTTTTCAAGAGTGCCTCCACTTTGTCTTCGATGCTTGCATCGGGTCCGGTATTGATGGTATCGGGTTTCATAGAGAGGAAGAGTACCGCTATAAGGAGTACACTGCCTCCAAGCAGACTGAGCAAAATACGGGGGGAGTATGGCTTAGTTAGCATGACTTAAGCATTTTTGATTTGAGACTCGAGACATGAGACTCGAGTAGAGAGACTAACCACATGAATGCATTGATAGCGTGGATACTCTTGTTTCTTGCTGACAATTTTTCCACCTGCCGCGCAAGGGATAGCAGTGGTAATGAAGCCGCTGAATGCGCCCTGTTTGGCGGCGTAAAAAGGCGGCCCAGAGGTAGCCATTTTTACGCCTGCCAAACAGCAGCAGGCAGGGGCTGAATTTTAACGGATAGCCCGACCACGCAGTTAAGGCTTGCGCCTTTTTAGATAGGAGACATGAGACTCGAGACGTGAGATTTCGTGCTGTATGTCGAAACTTTAGTTACCTACTAGCGCAAGGCTTTATTGCGTGGATGCGCCATACAACTATCCTAATACATTGTGTTTGGTACAGCGGCTTTTTGAGTTGTTTATTAGTATTTCTTACTTCAAATTTGAGTTTATACGAAGTAGAAATAACTGGCTACGACGATCGCGATCACCAGACCACCCAATGGGTATAGCAGTGGGTAAGGTGTGATGTCGACTTTTTCTGTGTAGGGTAGTACGAAAGCTTCTTTGCGTGGGTAGAGCTGACCGATGATGAGCATGATGATGACATTCAGTACGAATAGAATGGCCATTACATGCAGGAAATGCAGGTAGTTGTCGTCACCGAAAACATAGGGCTTGAGTACGAATTGGCTGATGGAGTATAGCACCACTCCGGATAACATGGCGATTTTGGCCGCGATCGCTGGTACGTGTTTGGTGAGGTAACCTACGACGATGATCGTTAGAATGGGAATGCTATAACAGCCGTTCACTTCTTGTAGGTAACCGAATAGTCCATCTGGTGCGTATTGGATCAGTGGGGCGATGAACATGGCACCGATCGCCAAGATGATACCGAAGCCTTTACCATAGCGCACCACTTCTTTATCGGTGGCATCTGGCTTCATGTAGGTCTTGTATATATCGAGACCAAAAAGGGTGACCGAGCTGTTCAAGGCACTGTTGAAGGAACTTAAAATAGCTCCGAACAGTACTGCGGCGAAGAAGCCGATCAAGCCAATGGGCAGTACTTCTTTAACCAACATGGGGTATGCTTGATCTGGAATTTCTAAGTTGCCTTTGAATATGTGGAAGGCGATGATACCCGGTAGTACCACGATGAGTGGTCCTAGTATTTTTAAGAAGGCGGCAATGAGTAAGCCTTTCTGCCCTTCTTTAAGGTCTTTGGCTGCTAAGGCACGCTGTATGATGACTTGATTGGTTCCCCAATAGAACAATTGCACGAGCATCATACCGGTGAATATGGTGTAGAAGGGAATGGAAGAATCAGGTCCACCGATGACTTTGAATTTTTCGGGATTGCTGTTCCATAAGGTGCTCATACCCGCACCAATGGAGCCATCACCGATATAAGACAAGCCGAAAATGGGGATGAGCAAACCACCTACCAATAAGCCCACCGCATTGATGGTATCTGAGACGGCTACGGCTTTCAAACCGCCGAAGATCGCATAGATGGAGCCAGCGATGCCAATGCCCCAGACGGTCATCCAGAGGGCGGTATTATGGCTGATGCCCATGGCATTGGGTATATCGAACATGGTGACCAAGGCCAGTGCGCCAGAGTAGAGTACAATGGGTAGGAGTACGATCACATAACCACTCAAAAAGAGGGCGGATGTCATGGTTTTAGTGAAGGTATCATAACGACCTTCTAAGAATTGAGGTACGGTTGTGATCCCTCCTTTAAGGTAGCGGGGCAGTAAAAAGACAGCAGTGACCACCATGGCGATGGCCGCTAGGGTTTCCCAAGCCATTACGAGTATACCTTCTGAATAAGACGAGCCATTCAAACCCACGATCTGCTCTGTAGAGAGGTTGGTGAGCATGAGTGAACCGGCGATCACGCCAGCGGTCAGGCTTCGTCCGCCTAAGAAATAGCCATCAGAAGTGTTTTCGTCGGTGCCGCGGGTCATGAAGTAGGATATGACCGCGACCATGCCCGTGAAGGCCAGGAAGGTGAGTACTGCCAGCATAT
>JAHDGT010000001.1:0-12299 GCA_020631675.1 Bacteroidota bacterium | reverse complement strand
GATATGACCGCGACCATGCCCGTGAAGGCCAGGAAGGTGAGTACTGCCAGCATATATTTGAATTAGGGGGTTATTTACTTTGTTTGATCAGACGTGAGACTCGAGATATGAGATATGAGATTTCGTTCATGCGCCGAAGCTACTTGGACTGATCATTATTTATCTGAACACCGTAGCGTTTTAATGCAAAACCTATACGGTGATTATTTCTATTTTATTGGAATACTCTGATGTAGTCTACCATCATTCTTTGCGGGAAGGTGGTGGTTTCATCGGGGTATCCGGGCCAAACGCCACCTACTGCTACATTGAAGATGAAGAAGAAGGGGTTGTGGAATTCTGATTTATCGGCCGAGGTGATGGAGACGGTATGATAGAGCTGGTCATCTACGAAAAACTGAACCACGGACTCTGTCCATACCATAGAGAACACATGGAACTCGTCATTGAATTCACCATTTGGCAAATCATACTCGCCTGTATCATATTCGTGTTCTTCTATTTGATTGGACCAATGTGTAGTGCCATACGTTCTATCCGTATCATGCCCTAGTAACTCCATGATGTCTATCTCGCCGCATTTAGGCCAACCGATCGTAGTGATATTGCTGCCCAGCATCCACAAGGCGGGCCAGATGCCCTGCCCTTCGGGGAGTACCGCTCTAATATCTACCCGACCATATTGAAAATCGAAATGATCGCGAGTGATCATTCTGCTGGAGGTGTATTGGAAGCCACCGAAAACTTCTTCACGGGCTTCGATCACCAATTTACCTTCTACCACAGATGAGTTTTGCGAACGGTAATACTGCGATTCATTATTACCCCAGCCCCAATCGCCATTCCCGATCTCGAAGGTCCAGTGGTCGAAACTTTCTTCGCTATCAAACTCGTCGTTCCAGATCATCGTCATATCTGGATAGCTCATGGGCGTTTCGTAGCCCGTTTGTGGGATAAAGAATGAAGAATCAGAATCGTCATTCTCTAAATTGACCGTTACAGGCGCATCATCGAAAGTAGCTCCTTCTGCTGAAACGATTTTAATATAGAATTGCTCGTTTCCTTCCGGCTCTTCATCGCCTAATAAATCCACTCTTAAATCCGCAACGGTCATGCCCGGACTAAAAGTGATGTTCTCCGCCTCTAAAGGCACATAATCTTCATTGGCCGTCGCGCTGCCATCTTCTGTTGCCAATACCACGGATACCGATTCATTACTGGATTCCGATAAGCGTATACTCAAGTAGATCGGTTTATCCACATTACCTTCATCCACGCTGATGGGATCAACACTTACGGTAAGCGGGGTGTTTTCATTGTCAGTTTGGCCCCCACCATTATCATCGGGCTGATCATCAGCACAAGCCGATAAAACAAGCAAATAGAATATGAAGGGAAGAAGTGCGATAAGACGGTTCATATTTGATATAAAAAAAGGGAGCACTCAAAACCTTGGGGGGTTAGGTTCCAGTGAGTACTCCCATTAAATAATAGGTAGAATTAGTTAGCAGACTCCAGAACGATCGTCCACCATGCACCACCGATTTCACCTTCAGAGATGTCAACAGTCAGTGTCATAATGTCTTTTTCTGGTGTACTTGCGTAATCCAATACTGTATAAGTGATAGAAGAAGCAGGTGTAGCATCCGCAGTCAGTTCACCACCATTGATCGCCTTAGCGAAACCGATGAAAGCACCATCACCATTCACTGTGATCGTAGCAGCAGCTTCATCTGTGGCTTCCGTTACTGTATAAGCGTGGCTACCATCCGTCAATACGTCAAATGGCGCAGCTACATCAGCAGAAGCAGCACAAGCATTAGGACCACCGAAGTAGTCTTCGTACCAAACATCATCAAAAGTGTTGTAGTCCATAGTACCACCAGCGAAAGTCCAAGTATCATTGAACTGGCAAGCACGAAGCTCTAAGTCAGCCTCAGGTACACCAGGCCACCATTCTGTACTTCCTGCGAAAGGACCTACAAAGAAAGAGTTAGCACCCGCTAACATCCAAGTACCTTCTAGAGCAGCCGCAGAGAAAGTAGCCGCACTGATCGTTACCTCAGCAGTAGCAACACTCTCATTAGTGCCATCAGAAGAAGTCAATGTAACGGTATAAACACCTTCATCCGCATAAGTGTGGATCGGGCTAAGGTCAGTAGAAGTATTACCATCACCGAAGTCCCAAGAATAAGAAGTAGAAGCAGTAGAAGTATTGTTGAAAGTCACTGTGAAACCGTCAACCACTGTACCGAAGCTCGCAACAGGTAAAGAAGTAGGAATAGCAGGAAGGTCCGCCTCGTTCGCATAGCTCACCAAGTAGAAATTCCAGTAACCACCAGCACCACCGTCGATCGCGATCGCCATCTTCAATGAATCCGCCACATCACCTTCAGACAAGCTGATGATCTGGTAGTTCTTCGTGCTGATCGGTGTGAAGTTATCACCAGCTTCCGTCTTATTCGCCAAACCGATGTACGCGCCTTCACCTGTTAAAGTGATCTGACCCGCAGTTTGGTCATAAGTGTAAGAGTAAGAACCGCCATTACCGAAAGCACTTACATCTGTACCATCAGCAGCTGTTAAAGCCTCTGATTCATCATAACATGCTTCAGGAGCATCAGGGCCTAACCAGCCACCATTACCTTCAGAATCAACGAAGATGGTGTTGTTAGAATCAAAGCTGAACGTACCATCACGGTGGAAAGTGTACATATCATCCAAGATACAAGGACGGTCACCCAATTGAGTAACACCACCAAAGCTCCACCAAGCATTGTCGTTCAAGTTAGGTCCGATACCCAAAGCAATACCCTCACGCTGCAAGTACCAAGTCTTAGACTCTGTACCTGCTAATAAAGTCAACTGTGCATCCGGATCAGATAAAATGATCGTTTCAGACTTAGAAGCAGGGGTAGTGCCCGCCTCACCTGTAGTGGTCAAGGTAACTTCATAAGTACCCGCCTCTGCATACGTATGCGTAGGACTCTCTTCTGTAGAAGAAGTGTTATCACCGAAGTCCCAAGCGTAAGAAACCCCATTCAGGGAGAAGTTCGTGAACGTAACCGTTAAAAAGTTATCCGCGCTCACTTCGCTTTGGAAGCTTGCTACCGGCTCGTTCGATTCTGGATCCTCTTCTTTACAAGAAGTCACTACCAATAAAGGCAGCATCAACAGTAAGAATGACCATTTAAATCTCAATGTCCAATTTCTTTTCATGGCTTATTGATTGTGGTTTAATGTATAATTAGGTTCTCTATTAATATGCTTGTGTGCTGATCGTTTAATGTGCTTGTGCGTACATTTTTTTATTCAGCATTAAGCGTTTTCTTTTCTTTATCAGGGCACATACCCGCCTGCGGCAGGGTACCGGGCTATCCGTTAAAATTCAGCCTCTGCCCGCTGCTTCGGCGCAGGCTTAAAAAGAGCTTCCAAGGTCGCTTTTTTAAGCCGCTCCTCAGAGCGCGTTCAGTGGCTTCATTACCACTCCTATCCCTTGTGCGTAATCAATGAAAGAAAGAGTCAATTTGAGAATTTAAAAATGGGGGGATAAAAAAGATTCATTTTCAAATTGAACGTTTATTGAAATAAGCTCGCATCTGGATAGGTCGTCAAATTCGGCGCAACTGTGGTTTCGTCCAAAGAAATCGGCAACCAAGTATCTTGATCATCAAAGTTCGGCTCTCTGATCGGATCACCACTGAACAAATTGGAGTTTAATCTTCCAGAGCGCACCAGATCATACCAGCGATCGCCTTCCATAGCCAGTTCTGCACGACGTTCGTACCAGATCATATCCAGTAAAGACCAACCTTGCTCGCCCATAACCGTAGAAGCAGTTTTGAAGTTACCTGTATTATCACCAGGACCAGCAGCACGTTCGCGCACCATATCAATGTAAGTCATCGCCTCACCATCACTACCGCCACTTCTGTGCAGTGCTTCTGCTAACATCAATAAAACGTCGGCATATCTGATCATGTAGGTGTTCGCATCCTTCGTCAAATTAGGATCACCACCATTGACATTGTTGCCCTCATAACCTTTGTAATTGCTGTATTTCTCTTGGAAATAGCCCGTATAATCCGTTGGGTTGTTCTGGGTAATATCCACTACCACCGCACAACTACCACCGACATTCACTATCTCTGTTTCCAGTTCTGCTACATCCATGATCGCCACATCTCTACGGTAGGTATCATCATTCAAGAAGTGGTTGTACATGCTTTCTGTTGGCAACATAAAGCCCCAGCCTTCTTGGTAATCCGGGTGTGCTTCACACAAACCACGCACACCGCAAAGCTGAACGATACCATTACCATCAATGCCTTCGAACCAGCCCCAATCGCTGGTGTATAGGTTCGTATGCTGAATCTCGAAAACAGACTCAGTAGGGTTTTTCACGCCCAGACCGAATAGTGCTTGGTAATCATCTTCCAATTGGTAAGTTCCAAAATCCACTACTTGCTGTAATGCCTCCGCTGCTTTAGCGAATTTCGCAGGGTCATCATTATCCAGATCCGCCCAGTATAAATAGGCTTTACCTAGAAGTGCATAAGCAGCGCCTTTAGTGGCACGACCCGCTTCAGCAGAAGAAGTCGATATCGGTAATAAGGGTATGGCCGCTTCTAAATCAGCCACTATAGAAGTGAACACCTCACTCATGGTATTTCTCGATAGGTCCACCTGCTCAGGAGACAACAATGTCTCTACTACAGGAATAGGCCCGAAATGTCTGAACAACTCAAAGTGGTAGAAAGCTCTTAAGAATTTAGCTTCCGCCACATATTGGTCTACTAATGGCGAGGACACATTGTCTTGAGAGATAACGGTATTCGCTCTAAAGATACCTACATAATTACGCTTGTATAGCGGCTGTATGACCGCATTCACATTCGTCGCATTCAAATCGTCTAGCCGTTGCCAGTCTGGCTGATCCCCATCAGAGGGGTCCCCGCCCGTATTGGCATTATCCGAACGAATCTCGCCGAACATCACATAAGAGATCCATTGCCCGGATGCCATTGACCAAGCCAGTGGGTCATAAGCGGCGATCAAACCAGCATAAACCTGAGATTCCGTTTGAAAGAAGTTACTGGATAAGTACTCATTCACGGGTTCCACTTCTAAGATATCCTCACTACAAGAAGAGTAGCCCAACAAGCAGCCAATGAGTAATAAACACTTAAGAGATACTATATACTGTCGCATGATATTATCTGTTTATCAATGAAAAGAAAGTAGTGGATTAGAACGTCAGCTTCATACCGCCACCAATCGTTCTATTAGAAGGATAGAAACCTTTATCAATACCGGTATCTAATATCCAACCATTGGTACCGATATCAGGGTCGAAACCTCTGTAAGTGGTTGATGTAAATAAGTTATTACCCGTGAAGAAAATCCGCAAGCCTTGCAGCTTCATTTTCTCTACTATGTCTTTCGGCAAACTATATCCGATCTGTAAGTTACGCAGTCTGAAGAAAGTACCATCTTCCACATAGAAGCTCGATGGGCGTTGGTTGTTGTTCGGGTCTCCGAAAACCAAACGCGGGTATTCCGCACTAGGGTTCTCAGGTGTCCAACGGTCCAACCAGAAAGTCTGGTAGTTAGAGAAGGTCACATCAGAGCGTTCATAAGTACGATAAATATCGTGGCCGATCTGTGTAGAGAGTACTGTACTCAAGTCAAAGCCCTTCCACTTCACATTCAGATTCAAGCCTATGATATGATCCGGCCAAGGAGAGCCGATATTGGTGATATCTTCTGAGTCTATCACACCATCTTCATTCACATCTAAAAAGCGGATGTCTCCCGGAGCAGCATTCGGTTGCAGTAAATCTCCTTCGCTATTGATGTGCGAGAACACTTCAGCATCCGATTGGAAAATTCCGTCTGCCATATAGCCTACGAAATGCCCTACTGGGAAGCCTTCTGTCATACGCGTGATCGGTGTATTTCTAACTGGCCAAGACCATCCTTGTAAATAGCCGGTTTCACCAGCCACTTCAATAACCGTATTTTTAAAGTGGGTATAAGTCAATCGAGAAGTAAAGGTGAAGTCGCCCACTACCTGCTTACGGCCTAAAGCCATTTCTATACCTTGATTTCTGATCTCTCCTTGATTACTGATAGGGTTGTTCGTTGCCCCTACAAAACCAGGGATGAAACGCTCCATCAATAAATCCTTCGTGGTCTTGCGATATAAGTCTATACTCAGGTCCACTTCTCCATCAAACAATTCCAATTCTACACCAAGGTCGGTTTGTACACTCTCTTCCCATTTAAGGTCGGGATTAGGCGGTGTTGCCAAAGCAGAGCCGATCGCCAGATTGGAAGTCTGCCCGAAAGCATAAGTGAATACATTTTCAATAGTAGCCTCAAAGCCCAAGGGAGCGATACGATCACTACCATTTACCCCCCAGCTACCTTTCAGTTTCAAATAGCTAATAGCTGGCACATTAAAGAAGTTCTCCTTACTAAGCACCCAGCCTGCGGAGAAAGAAGGGAACATACCCCAACGATTGTTCGCTCCGAAATTGGAAGAACCATCTCTACGTAGCGTAGCCGTAAACAAGTATTTCTCTTTGAAGTCGTATTTCGCTCTACCGAAGTAGCTCAATAAGTAGTAGTCCACATAACCAATACCACCTGCTAAATCCATAGAGTCAACCCCTGCATTCAAAAACTGGAAGTTAGAGTTGAACTGAACCTCTTCTGGAATAAAGGAAGAAGATGCATCAATCCGTCCGCCTCCCGTTCTGGAATAGTAAGTAGTACCCAATACCAACTCCATATGGTGGTCCTCTCCTAAATCTCTATCGTAAGTCGCATAATTCTCGAACTGTAAACCTTGTCCGAAACCAGAACCTTGAGAAATGTCGTTATCCACATTCACAGCAGAAGGATGGAAGTTATAGGCGGGCACAAATAATCGGTACCGATACCAAGCATAATCTATACCCACATTAGAGCGGAGAGTCAGTCCTTTCAAAGGCTTAACATCTAAGTACACATTTCCTTGAATCTGATCCGCATGGCTATTGTCATTAGGGAGGAAAATGCGACTCTGCGGATTAATGTATTCTTTCTGTACCCATTGTGATTGCGCGAATCCGAAATCCATGCTGTCATCATAAACAGCTGTGATCGGATCATAAGCGAAAGCATCAGAGATCACACTACCAAAGGCGTTATTATCCCCTAAAAGCGGGTTTTCAGTTCTAATGATGGAGAAGTTCTCTCCTACTGTCAGAAACTTATTGATCTCTTTAGTACTGTTCATACGTAAGGAGTACCGCTTATAGCGAGATTTTTCACCACCGATCACCCCGTTCTGATCCCAATAGCCCAATGACATGAACGCATTAGGAGCAGTAGCGGACAGGGTATGACTTTGAATCATAGCAGGATTGAAAATCTCATCCATCCAATTGGTATTGGCTAAACCATCGGCGGAACTCGGGAAGCCAAGTGACTCTAAAGCGGAAAGGCTGTTCGCATTGGCGTATTTCTCACGAGTGATCGTTATGTAGTCATCAGCGGACATCATTTCAGGTAGTTTCCAAGGTTCAGAGACAGATACCTGTCCTTCATAACTTAGCATCCCCCGCTTTCCTTTTTTTCCTTTCTTTGTTGTGATGATCACCACCCCATTCGCTCCTCTCGCACCATAGATCGCACAAGAAGCAGCATCTTTCAAAATATCGACAGACTCGATATCGCTAGGACTGATGTTATCTATATTATCTAAAAAGAGTCCGTCCACGACATACAAAGGAGAGTTATCTCCATTGGTACTGATACCACGGATCAATAAAATCTTACTGGCTCCCGGCTGACCCGAAGACTCATTTACGATGATACCCGCCATCTGTCCTTCAATAGCAGACTGCACATCAGGAACCGCATAGCCCTCAATGTTCTTCGCGGTGATTTGAGAGATCGCCCCAGTGGCCAATTTTTTGCGTTGTTTACCATAACCTACCGCAACAAACTCCTCTAGCATTTCATCTTCAGGAAATAGTAAAACAGTAAGCGGTTCGGCCTTCTCTATTCTAACTTCTTCAGCTTGATAACCTACGAAAGAAAACATCACTGTTGAACCAATTTCAACACCATATAATTCTAATCTTCCTTGGTCATCAGAAGTAGTACCCAGGTCGCTTCCATTCACCTGAGCGGTTGCTCCGGATAGAGGTTGGTTTGAAACACCATCTAGAATTGTCGCATCAACTTTAATTGTTTGACCGCTTTGTGCGACCAACAAACAAGGTAACAACAGCAAGAGGAAGCTGATATGAAAGAGTAACTTTTGGGGCATATGCTTATTTCATTGACTTGAATGAACAATCTAATTTATTGCTGAATAAAGGTAACATTAGCTTTAGATTGTACAATAAAATCAACCACATCAAAAACTATACACTATAAAAATTACAATCAGAACTAGCGTTTGTTTAATGATTAAAAGGAGTTTGAGCCTCTCAAAATGAACACAAAAAAACACCTCAACAGGGGATGTTGAGGTGTTTTTACTGATCGTATAGGCATTGTTGAGGTAAATCAGCCCACTAAATCCACTAATTTGCTCCAATTATTGGGATTTCTGAGGTATCCATCAAATAGACATGATGTAGTTAACCAGGTTTGTTTCATGGGTCAACATCATTTTCTTACGTAATCTGTACCTTTTTATTTCCATACTTCTGACTGAAATATTCAGCAATGGAGCGATTTCTTTGGAACTTAAATTAAGTCTTAAATAAGCGCACAACTTCAAATCATTTGGGGTAAGCTTAGGATGCAATTCTTTGATCTTATTTAAAAAGCCTTTATCCACACTATCAAAAGCATTTTTAAAAAGTTCCCAAGTGGCCTCGTTCTCCAGTTCATTATTGATGTCTTTGATCACATTAGCGATCAAATCTTCGTGCTTATCGAATTTAGGGTTTTTCTTATCCTTATTAAGGGATTCTCTTAAGCCGATTAAAAATTCATTTTTTCTGATCAGATTCATGGTTGTCGCGGCCAACTCTTTATTCTTCGCCTCCATTTCAGCTTGCAGTTTTTCATTTTTCAACTGCACCATCTCCTGCTCATTTTTCAACTGAATGTATTCCAGTTCCTTTTGGTTTTTTTCAATTAGTTTTTTCTGTCTGATTTCGTGATTTCGGAAATATAGTTTATTGATCAAATAGGCTAAAAACAAGGCCATGAGCAGATAAGCGAGCTTTGCCCAATTTGACCAATACCAAGGTGCTCGAATAACAAACTTATAGTTAGCAGTATTACTAGCCAGTGTATCCCCAACTTTTGACCTTAGCTGAAAATGATATGCACCAGAACTTAGATTCTGAAAACTGACTTCAGGCTTATCGGTCCAATCACTCCAATCCGACATATTACCTTCCAGTTTGTACTGGAACTTTACAGGCTCGAATTTATCGTACTTAGAAACAGCGTATCGAAACTTAATATTATTCCAATCATTATCAAAATCACCCTGTTCCTTTAAATTTTCAGTTAGGAGGTCATCTTCTTCCTTAGGTCTAAGTTCCACGCTTGTTATATGCACCTTAGCCGCTTTCTTTTCAGTGGATAGCTTATCAAAATCAAGAAATAGATAGCCATTTGATAAGCCTATTAAATAGCTTGCATCCCCTAAGTACGAAACAAACTCATATCCATGCATCATTTGCAAGGCTGGCTTATCAAGCGGCAGCTTTTGTAGTTCATATCTCCAATTTACATTTGCTTCCTCTTTTTCTCGCTCTATAAAAGTGATGTTATCATCAGAAAACAGCCACATTCTGCCCTGTTCATCTACCGACATTTGTTGAACCAATTCTGATTTTTTCTTTAGCAGCTCGGATAGCTTTTGCTCAAGTTGCCAGTTTTCATTTTGTCTTGATTTGACAAATACTCCATCTGGGCAAATGTAGTATAAGTCGTCTCCCCAAACCGCTAGACTACTTGGGTTACTTTCTGGTAATCCTTCTATTTTTCTTTCATCACCCAGTGATTGAAAGTCTTTATCAAAGCTCAGTTCAAATACGCCCTGATATGGGTGATTCACGTAAATCTTGTCTTCTAAAAAGACAAACCTTTGGGCAGATCTACCAAAACCGTCAATTGCATTCGAAAGTTTCCAATTCCCATCCACTGCTTCCAATAGATGCAAGCCGCCGTAATTTCCTTGAATCAAAAAGTTGTTTTTTCCCGGAATGGCAGCAAAGCGCCAGGTGCCTGGGATTTTGGAAATCAGTTTCGCTTTGTTACTGAACGACTCAATAAGGAAAGTCCCGTTGTTATGCCCACAAAACAATGCATTCTGGTGTGCGAATAGAGACCAGACCTGACCATTGGTATTGGGTATGAATTGGAAGTCGCCAAAATCGTTGAGCGGTTTCCAGAAAAGTCCTTGATTCGTGCCTATGTATAATTTATCATTAAAGGCGATAGCGGCATAGACTGTACCCAGCTTACCTTGTTTATCAATGTATTCTTTGAATGCGGAAGCAGTATGCACACAATTGATCCCATTATCCAATCCTAACCAAATATTACTTGCTCGATCTTCGAATAGAGATAAAACCGTATTATTACTTAGTCCCTCTGTTTGATCTATTTTATATAAGAACTTACCGTTCTTATCAACCACTACTATTCCGTTCGCGATCGTTCCCAATGCGAAATCGCCGTTTTTAAGTTGAATGCTACTGAAAATATCTTCAATGTACGGACTGGCCTTCGGGTCGATATCCCATGTCTTGAACGTTTCATTTTGATAACTTAAAAAGCCTTGCTCTTTGGTAAGTAGCTTGATCCCTTCATCGGTAGAGAACATATTCAACACATCCGCATTATTCAAAGAGGATTCGGAATAGAACATCTGAATTTCCGCCCCTTGAATTTTGTATATCCCATCACCTAAGGTGTGGATGTACAATGCATTACCCAAATGGAATAACTTTTTCACCCCCTTATTCGGAGTGATTTTTTTTAACTGAGCGTTTTTAGCATCGTAAACATAGAGCTGCTTTAAGGATTGTATGTACAAGAGTTCGTTATGGTAAACGATATTCCAAAACTGTTCTTCAGCTAATACCTTTACATTCAATTCTGCGACTAGTGAAGTATACTGAAAATCGCCTTTTTCATCTTTTTCCCAGTAGCCGAAATCCATAAAACAGCCAGTATAAACACGCTCACCCACCACTTTCACCGAACGTAGAATAGAACCGTTTGCAGAAGGATAGCACTTCCATTGCGCCCCATTGTATACCAGTAAGCCAACATTATTCGCAATGAAAATAGACCCATCCGAGTGCTGATCCACCATCCAGTTTTGATTACCTCCTTTGTAAATTTGGGTATCGAATATGGAGACGGGGGGAAGGTGTTCGGCTTTTGTTATCGTATTTGTAAAAAGGAGACTTAATCCTATGAAAAAGACATAAGACGTAAGACATAAGACATAAGACTTAAAAGTCTGAAACACTTTATCGTTCAGACCATTAAACAAAATCGCAGGACATGTTCGCTGTCTAAACCAGTGATTCAAGTTCAAGTACTTGCGTTTTGAAACGTAATAATTAAGGTAGAGCTGCAAAGAGAGGTAATTAGATATTTACCCCCACAAGATAGGAAAGCTGGCTTAGTTCAAGGAAATACTAGGCAACATGGTTTCTATCGTTTGATGGAAAGCCAAGGGGTGAATGCTAAAGCCTTCCACAAAAGAAAAGAGCGGTAGAGAGTCTAAAACTCCGACCACATCCTCTTCTGTATCCGCGGCTATGGTTATCCAAGCGTTCGTATAGTCTCCACTCAATAGATAGCTGGAGATGATACCTGTTTCCATGAGGATGCGTACTCGCTCGCGTTGAGCGGGTATCAAACGCAAGAATTTTTCCGAAAAAGGAACGGGAAGAGATATGTCAACTAAAAACTCGTACATAGTAAATCAATATGCCCAAGGTAACTAAGCTCTACTGTAACTATTTAGGTTAGGGCTTTTGAGATGAAAAATCAAGCTTTTTGTTTTTAGACGAAGCTCTTCTTGAAAGGAATCGCAGCGCGCTTGCTTGAAAGAAAGCTGAAGTATAAGGGCAAAAAGATATTTTTCAGCCAAAATTGCTTGACCTAAACAGTTACGCTCTACTAAATGTAGGCAAACTTTTGTCAAAACAAAACAGTAGAAAACAAAAAAAGAGATACTGCGTACAGTATCTCTTTTAGTTGAAGTAGTAGCCCGTAGGGGAATCGAACCCCTGTTTCCAGGATGAAAACCTGGCGTC
>JAHDGT010000294.1 GCA_020631675.1 Bacteroidota bacterium | reverse complement strand
GCTGGAGAGTATGACAGGTAGCAGTTATTGGCGAATTCTGTTCTATTTGGTACTTATAGTTGGTGTGAGTTCAGCCTTTATGAATAATACCGCTATCGTAGCTATTTTCCTGCCTATAACCATGAGACTTGCCAGAAGTGCGAATATCAGTCCGGCTCGTTTGCTCATGCCTCTATCTTTCGCTGCGATGATCGGTGGTATCAGTACAGTGATCGGTACGAGTACCAATATCATTGTCACCTCTTTTTACAAAGACTATACTGGTGGAGCTTCCTCATTCGGAATCTTCGATTTCACCCCTTTAGCCATAGTTATTTTCATTGCTTTCATCATTTACATCATGACCATTGGGCAGTGGTTGTTGCCCAAGCAAGATGGTGCGGATAGCCTAGTGGAAGATTATGACCTGAAGCAGTTTTTGACGCAAATAGACGTGAAAGACGGCTCCTCATGGATCGGTAAACGCTTACAGGATACGGACCTTTGGAAACATCCACATATACGGTTCATTGGTATTGAAAGAGAGTCGGGAAACGTCTGGCTACCCAACCAAATAGAATCCATCAACAAAGGAGATTCTTTCATCGTAAAGGCGCATGTGGACCATCTGCTGGATCTAAAAAACATGGAACACATCAAAGTAAGACGGAATGTCGAATTTGATGGGGATGACCTGAACTCCGAACATGCGGTTTTATTTGAAGCCGTTGTTGGGCAAAATAGCTTCTTAGTAGGCAAGCGAATAGGCGATGTGGATTTTCACTTATTGTTCAGAGCGGTTCCTCTTGGTATCAGACGTAGTGGTGTTCCATTGCGTACCACCTCCTTGGAAAATATCTACATACAGTTCGGAGATGTACTATTGATGGAAGCAAGAAGGCAGTCTTTAGACCAATTCTATAATTCGCGTGACTTCATCATTCTGGAGAAAGTGAAAAAACAAAGTATCCGAGCGGGGAAAATGCGTTTGGCTTCCGTCATTGTATTAAGCGTGGTCATACTTGCGGCGACTCGATTACTTCCGATAGTGACCGCTGCCCTACTGGGCTGTGCGCTTTTATTAGTGACAGGCTGTGTATCTATGCGCTACATTCACAGAAAAATGGACTGGCGGGTATTCTTTCTATTGGCAGGTATCTTACCTTTAGGCATTGCTTTTGAACAGACAGGAACTACTGCATTGATCGCTGAAGGATTACTTCATCTTACGGGAGCAAGCTCTCCTTTGTTGATCATTGCTATGTTATTCGGCTTGACGACTATGTTGACGAGTTTCATGAGTAATAATGCGACTGCTGTATTATTGGCACCTTTGGCTATTACACTGGCCAATAACCTAGGCGTAGATGACCCTAGACCCTTCTTGGTTACGGTCATGTTCGCCGCAAGTACCAGCTTCTTGACTCCTATAGGCTACCAAACCAATACCTTGATCTATGGTCCGGGACAATATACCTTCACGGACTTCCTAAGAGTGGGTGGTGGACTGACGCTCATTGTTTGGAGTTTGTCTACTTTATTGATCTATTACTATTACTTCATTTTATAGTGTTGAAAAGCGCTCATTCACTAATTGTTGAACAAGTACTGTTATAGTTTAAAGTTTTTCAGCCAAAACATTTACCATTATCACTATGAGTGATCAAAACACTCCTGATCCTAAAGACATTGTACGCTCATCGAGCATCCGCTTGAATGTGCATATGGACAAAGAACATATTCCAGTAGCCATAGATTGGTCAGCTGATGATGCTCCGGTCAAGGGCGTTAGTCCTTCTGAAGCTTTTATGTTAGCCATTTGGGACAAGCAAAGAAAAGAGGCCATGCGCATCGACTTATGGACGCAAGAAATGCCTATCAATGAGATGAATCATTTCTTTTTCCAAACCTTAATGACCATGAGCGACACTTACCAGCGTGCGACTGGTGATGAAGCTGTTGCCAATCAGTTAAGAGAAAATGCCTTGAATTTCGGGAAGAAGGTGCAGGTGATAAAGTAAGTATTAGTCAAAAAAAGAAGGAGAGCAATGAATTAGCTCTCCTTCTTTTTTTGACTAATTTTTGAAAACTCTCTCCAGAATAGGAAGTACTGTTAAGTAAAGTGATGCCTTACTATTTTGCTGTCTTATATGTTCATTGCCTTGTAAAAAATTTCGCATTACGAAAATAACGGCTCTAATTGAATTACGCAATTTTTAATTATTTCCCTTTCTATACCTACTACTAGGTATCTATGCTCCGAGCTAGGTATAGTAGTAGAATTGAACATTACCCCCTCAATTGTATTGTATAAACATAGCCCAAATTCTACTTTTGCAGCAGCTATTTAGAATTAGTCTAATTAAACCTAAAGCATTACTTTTGCTATGCGCAAGATACTTTTAAGTGCATTCTTTTTCTCTTTATTTATGTTCGCTGCTTGTGATCGGGAAAACACTCCTGATTACGATATTCCTTCTGATTATTCAGGATTCAGTCTGGTCAGTTATAGTGGTCAAACCGAACGTTTAGATATGCTTGAGGAAATGACCACTTACATGAAAACAGCGAATACGCAAGGAGTGGTTTTAGACGAAGCTGTTTTGCTGGCTCTGTATGAGAATAGTGGAAACACATTTTCTTTTACTTCAGAAAAACAATTAAAGAATAAAACTTTCGCCGCGGCACAAGCGCAAGTAGAAGATAGAATCGCTAAAATCGCTTTAGCAAGTCAATCTACTCAGGAAGGATACAACGGTATTGCTGGAGTGGTAACATCTAATGATGGTGCCAATTCTTATTTGTTTGATGAAAACGGCTTTGAGTTAACACAACTTATCGAAAAAGGATTGATGGGTTCTTGCTTCTATTACCAAGCAACTGGCGTTTACTTAACAGATGCCAAAACAGCGGATACTGAAGACAATACAAACGTTGACCCCATTGAAGGCACTGCTCTACAGCATCATTACGATGAAGCTTTTGGTTATTGGGGCGTACCGCAAGATTTCCCTACTAATACAGAAGGCATTCGCTTCTGGGGGAAGTATTGCAATACGACCGATGAAGCGCTTAGCACTAACACCCGACTAATGGCTGCTTTCTGTAAAGGTCGTGCTGCTATCGACAATAACGACTTTACAGCTAAAAATGAAGCTCGTGACGAGATCCGTGCGATTTGGGAAGAGGTTGCTGCGGGTACTGCTATCCACTATATCAGAGCAGCTAAAGAAAGTATTACAGATGATGCCCTACGCAATCATACCCTTTCAGAAGCTTTCGCATTCATCGAAGCACTGCGCTATAATCCAGTAGGCTCTGTGGATGCGGATTTAAGCAACTCCTGGTTAAGCCAATTGGGCAGTAACTTTTATGAAGTGTCCGAATCTCAACTGGATAACCTTATCAGTGAAATAGCAAATCATATGGGCTTTACTGATGTTCAAGTCGCAGCACTCTAAGCCAGTTGTTCTTTCGTTTGTTTGTTTGTTCGCTCATTTATTTTGATTAACCGAAACGCATAATGAAATCAATTCAATTTTTGACGCTTCTATTCATTGTCGCTTGCTTATTCGCTTGTAAAACCGAAGATGGTATGCAACAAGTAGAACTGGATGAAGCCGCTTTCTTGGATAATTATGCGAACGCTATCATCGTCCCTAACTTTATCGACTTACAAGAGCAACTTCAGCTGCTTGAATCTAGTGCGACGACTTTAGTTGAAAGTCCTACTAATGAGCAGTTAGAAGAATGTCGCAATGCCTTTAAAGCAGCTTATATTGCCTACCAATATTGCTACCCCTATCTGATCGGTCCTTCTGCCGATATCGACTTTAATAGTTTAGCCAATATTTTCCCTGCGGATGCGATCCAGATCGACTTAATTCTCGAGGCGGCTGACTTGGCCGCTATAGATTTTGACATCGCGCTCTATAAAGACACCAGAGGTTTCCCAGCGATCGATTATTTCTTATACCGTAACTACGGTCATGCGGATAGCAGCAGTGTAGTTGATGAGATGATCAACCAAAGCTTTCAAGGAGAGTACCTCTTGTTTTTGATCCATGACCTTAAAACTACCGTTGATCAAATTGTGAGCAATTGGGACTCCTATAAAAACGACTTCTTGTCTAATGAAGCTTATGATGTAGGAAGTCCTATTTCTATCTTGACCAATAACCTCAACCAACAATACGAATTCATCATTAACTATAAGCTGGAAATTCCTTTAGGTATAGGTCTATTCACAGAAACGGGCTTTCCTGATAAACTGGAAGGATACTACAGCGGTTTTTCAGCTGAACTAAC
Source organism: Bacteroidota bacterium (assembly GCA_020631675.1). Taxonomy (GTDB): domain Bacteria; phylum Bacteroidota; class Bacteroidia; order Chitinophagales; family UBA2359; genus JAHDGT01. Next base: position 1,863 of record JAHDGT010000294.1, on the reverse strand, counting down.
TGCTGCAAGTATCGAGGCTATGGAACAGATGTACCTCGGCAAGAGCAAAGCGGGTATAGACGGTATAGGTTTTGATGATTTCATGCGCAGCATTACCGCAACGAATCAACTCAGCCCCATTGATGGTGATATCCAATCAAATTTCTCTGCCGTTAATCAACTGCTATCAGATTTAAATGAGCCCTTCATCAATTTACTGATGGAAGACCCCACTCCTATGGTCGCTATTTACGATCAACTCCGTTCTGGAATCGCACGACTAAAAACAGACCTCCCCTCTCGCTTAGGCGTGTCCATCACCTATGTGGAAGGCGGTAATGACACAGACTGATCTAGTTCAACATAATCATCAGGATTGGTCTTTCCACAAAGAGCTGCCTATCGCCCCTCTTGTGGTTTTCAGGATCCTATTCGCTGCCACAGCCTTATTCAGCTGTATCCGATTTTGGTATTTCGGCTGGATCGAGAGCATCTATACCGAGCCTGTTTTTCATTTTAGCTATTACGGCTTTGAGTGGCTGCCATATCCAACTGACACCGGGGTTTACTTACTGTTTTTAATAGCCAGTATAAGTGCGTTCACTGTACTGATCGGTTATAAGTATCACTTCAGCGCACTGCTCTTTTTCCTCAGCTTCACTTATATAGAGCTGCTTGACAAAACTACCTATCTCAACCACTATTACCTCGTCAGCCTGCTTGCGTTCCTGCTCATTTGGCTGCCCGCTGGTCGGCACTTCTCCATAGACACTTACCTTGACCCTAAGCAAAGGCGAACACATGTACCCGCTTGGTGCGTTTACATCATTCGCTTTCAAGTCGGTTTGGTCTATTGCTATGCCGGGCTATCTAAAATCAATAGTGATTGGCTGCTTCACGCCATGCCACTCGCCCTCTGGCTACCTTCTAAAAGCGATCTGCCAGTGATCGGTCAACTGCTGAACTACCGCATCACCCACTATGTATTCAGCTGGTGCGGCATGTTATTCGATTGCTTGATCCCCTTTCTACTCAGCTTTACGCCTACTCGTCTTTTCGCCTATTCCATCGTATTGCTATTCCACCTACTAACAGCAGTACTATTCAACATTGGTCTGTTTCCGCTTATTATGGTCGGCAATGCATTGATATTTTTTCCAGCTAAAACCCATACCCGAATTCTGTCGCTTTTTTCACGACCTATTAAACAGAAAAGAAAATTCGAGTACACTGCCATGATCAAGCCCATCCTAAAATATGGAATGATCGCTTTCATCTGTATTCAAGCACTTCTCCCTTGGCGATACTTGCTTTATCCCGGACATCTTTTCTGGACGGAAGAGGGCTACCGTTTCTCTTGGCGCGTCATGCTCATGGAAAAATCCGCCCAAGTAGAGTTTTATGTCGTGGATCGAGAACAAGGCCGAAGACTAAGGGTTCCTTTAGCACAATACCTCACGCCCTATCAGATCAAAATGATGGCGCAACAAGCAGATATGATAGTAGAGTTCGCCCACTACATTCAAAAAGACTATGCCCTCATAGAACAAATGCAACAGCCCGAAGTATATGTAGAAGCCTACGCTACCCTGAACGGCCGCCCAAGCCAGCAATACATCAATCCTAAGGTGGACCTGACCAAAGAGCAAGACAGCTTTCGTCATAAAACCTGGATCATCCCACTAGAAAATCCTTGATGTTTGATGATTCATAAGGGTGCATGCCCGCAATAAAAGCTGGTGCTTTCTCGATATTCTAAATCGTCTTCGAGCAGATAATCTCATGTCTCGAGTCTCATGTCTCGGGTCTAATTAAAGCACCAGCTTTCTACTGCGGTCACCGGGCTATCCGTTCCTACAAAATGGGCTATCTGGGGGTTCGTTG
>JAHDGT010000293.1 GCA_020631675.1 Bacteroidota bacterium | reverse complement strand
AAACAGCAAGTAGTAAGTTGGTGGCACGTTAACGCGTGTCACATTGGGAAAGGGGAAGCTCCTCCGTGTAAGGGGGGGCTTTTTTCTTTTATAAAAACTCATAAGGGTGCGTGCCCGCCTGCGGCAGGTCACCGGGCTATCCATTGCAATTCGGGTGCTGTTCGCTGCTTCGCTGGCAGGCATAAAAATGGCTACCTCTGGGCCGCCTTTTTATGCCGCCGCTCAGGGCGCTCCTTAGCCCCCTCATTTCCACTCCTATCCCTCGCACGGCCAAATGCAGTTCTTTCCGTAAATTTGATAATCTACCACCACTACGGAAACATACCCAATGAAATACTTATACCTTCCGATTTTACTGATTTTCTTATCACACTCGATCAGCTTTTCAGCTCAAAGCGCAAGTGAAGAACCCTGCGGTTTTGATCTAGCACTTGAACGAACCAAAGCCTTTGATCCCGGCTTTGAAAGCACTTATGCGGCTAATGAAAAACGACTACAAGAATTCTTAGCAGGAGAGGAGCAAGCAGGCATTCAACGATTGTCTGATGATGAGATCATTGAAATTCCCATCGTATTCCACATTCTGTATCATACCGACGAAGAGAATATCCCTGATTCTGTTATCTACTCCCAGCTGGAGGTCATGAATAATGACTTCAGAAGAATGAATGCAGATACGGTGAACACGCCCCTGCCTTTTCAAGCTGTGGCAGCAGATACCCGCATTCAATTCTGTATGGCAACTCGTGATCCAGAGGGTAACCCCACAACAGGCATCACCAGAACTTATACCGAAAAAGAGAATTTCAATTTCAGCACCAGTAACTACGAGATCAAAAGTGAAATGCACTTTGATATCAAAGGAGGGAAAGACATCTGGGATCGTGATCAATACCTCAATGTATGGGTCTGTAACCCCAATGAAAGCTCCAGCACGATCGCTTTTGCCTACCTGCCGGGCGCGGATGTAAATGTGGATGGAATAGTTTGTAACTACAGATACTTCGGTAGCCCTAGTATTGTTGGAGGTGCTTATGATTACGGACGTACCATGTCCCACGAAGCCGGACACTGGCTCAATCTCTGGCACACCTTTAATGGAGATGGCGATGGCTCGGCTTGTAGTGATGATTTTGTAAATGACACCCCACCACAAGAGGAAAGAACCTTCGGTTGTCCTTCCTTCCCCGCATTAGGCTGCGATACCATCATTGGCGATATGTACATGAACTATATGGACTATACCGATGACAGCTGTGCCAATATGTTCTCTGCAGGGCAAGCAGAACGCATGCGTGCCGCATTGCAATTAATGCGTCCTGGCATACTAAGCTCCATGGCCTGTCAAGCCTTCGCCGAACACGATGCCCGCATCTTAGAGATCAGTCAGCCTGATCCCAACTATTGTTTCAGTACAGTAGTACCCGTGAGCTGTATCATTAGAAATGAAGGTACGGAAGTCTTAAGCAGCCTAGCGATCAGCTACAAAGCAAATGATGGTGCTTATTCTACCTATAACTGGACTGGCGAATTGGCACATCAAGAAACGGAAGAGGTACTAGTAGGTTTCGCATCCGCACAAAATGGTTTGAATACCATTGAGGTGGTCAGCAGCGCACCAAATGGTGAAGCGGATGCTTACCCGCAAACAGATACCTTGCGTATGCTCATGACGGCAGGAACAGGTGTTGAACCGCCCATCGTCCAAACTTTCGATACGCCTTATACAGAAAGCGGCTGGCACATCATAGATGGAGCGGAAATGGTACCCTGGAACCAGATCAGAGCACTGGACGTGTGTAGTGATGGTGAACCAGGAGCGGTACTGGGCGTAAAACACGATTTTCATGATTATTTCGAAGTATTAGGTTCTACTGATGAATTCATCAGCCCTAATATTGATTTATCCGCAACGCTGAATACACAGTTGAGCTTTGACTACAGCTATCGTTATGTGTCTTTAAGGGCTGATAGCTTACAAGTTTTGATCAGCACAGAATGCGGCAGTGATTATATCACCGAATTCAGTGATGGGGGTTCTACCTTATCCACCAGAACAGCGCAATACCCACAAAGTGCTGACGACTGGCAAAATGTAACGATCGACCTTAGTGAATATGATGGACAAGAGATCGTAGTGAATTTTAAAACCATCACAGATGGTGGCTACTTCCTCTTTATCGACAATATTAACATTAGTGGTGACATTATAGAGGGAGTAGGAGAGGAGTTATCGAATGATGTTATCCCACAACTTTCTCCTAACCCTGTTGTAGATGAATTGTATATCTACTCTGCACCAGAAAACCTAGTAGAGCTTGTTGAACTGTATGATATAAATGGTCGCTTGCTGCGAAAGGAAGCTGTGAATAATGCAGCTATAAATGTTAGTGATTTAAGCGAAGGATTATATCTGATTAAGTGCATCAGTGTCACTGGTAAAGAAAGTGTCCATAAATTGTTAAAACAGTGAACCTCAGCCAAGCAGTAAGTGTATATGAGGGGCAATAAAAAGGCATGCTTTTGAGTCAATGTGCTTTTGCTGCTTATCTTTGCAGCTGTTAATTATTTACCATGAGTGAAACCCGTCAATACCCAAGACCTGAATCTGGTGATAACTCCAGAAGTAAGAATACTGCTGCGAAGCCCAAAAAAGGCTTCGGGAAGTACGTGCTATTTATGTGGGGGGCGTATTTCGGCGTTTTAGCACTCGGTATCCTTTTCTTTCTCGGCGTTTCAAAAGGCATGTTCGGAGAACTGCCAAGTTTTGTTGAATTAGAAAGCCCGAAAAGCTCTTTGGCTTCTGAGATATATAGCTCAGATGGTAAGCTATTGGGTAAGTTCTTTATTGAAGACCGTTCCAATACGGATTTCGAAGAATTACCCCAACATCTTATTGATGCGCTTGTGTGTACGGAAGATGTTCGTTTTTATGACCATTCAGGGATTGACCTTAGAGGTACATTCGCTTTAGTGTACTATAACTTCTTTTTAGGTATTCAACGTGGTTCGAGTACGATCACGCAGCAGCTGGCAAAAAACTTATTCCACGACCGTCCGGGTTCAACTTTCAGACGTATTCAGCAAAAGTTCAAAGAATGGGTGATCGCTGTGCGTTTGGAACGTTCTTATACCAAGGATGAGATCATCAGTATGTATCTCAATACAGTTGCCTTCAGTAATAATGCCTACGGTATTAAAACGGCCGCAACACGATATTTTGCTGCTGAACCTAGTACGCTCAACTTGCAAGACGGTGCTATTTTGGTAGGTATGCTGAAAGGCTCGACCTTATACAATCCGAAGCGTAACCCAGAGCGATCTACGGAACGTAGAAATACGGTTATACAGCAAATGCACAAATATGGCCGACTGACCACAGCTGAACGCGACTCTCTGATACAAGCTCCATTGGTGCTAAAGTATACCGAAAGCGACCATAACTATGGTTTGGGGACTTACTTTAGAGAGCATCTAAGAGAAGAGTCAAAAAGATGGGCAAAAAATAACATCAAGGTGGATGGCAGTACCTATGACATCTATCAAGATGGACTACGCATCTACACCACCATCGACTCTCGCATGCAAGGCTATGCGGAAAAATCTCTCAAAGAGAGCATGACCTCTTTGCAAAAGCAGTTTGAAAAACACTGGTCGAAAAAAGACCCTTGGCATGAGATGTTGCCCATAGAGCGTGTACACAATTCTAGCGTGAAAAAAGGAGCCGTTTGGGCGGGTATAAATGAAGCGGTGTACCGAGGCATCAAACGTTCGGATCGCTACTCCAATTGGAAGCGTATCAAAAAGACGGATAAAGAGATTTTCGACTCTTTCAATAAGCCAGTAAAAATGAGCATCTTTTCTTGGGAAGGTGACATTGATACTTTATTGACACCATTGGATTCTGTTAAATATTACAAGCGTTTCTTACAAAGCGCCTTTATGGCGGTTGACCCGGAAACAGGAGATGTGAAAGCTTGGGTCGGAGGGAATGATATCCGTCATTTCAAATTCGACAATGTGAAGGCGGATCATCAAGTAGGTTCTACTTTCAAGCCTTTTGTGTATACTATGGCAGTGCAAAATGGTTGGTCGCCTTGTAGAACGGTTCCTAATGTGCCAGTTACTTTTGAGCAGTATGATAATTGGACACCTAAGAATGCCGGCGATCATCTAGACGGACAATGGGTCACCTTAAAAACGGGCCTGGCTCACTCTATAAACCGTGTTACTGCTCAGTTGATGAAGCAGATCACGCCTGACCCAGTTGTAGAACTGGTAAGTATGATGGGTATTGAAGATGGGGTAGAACCTCTACCTTCTATTTGTTTGGGTACACCTGAGTTGAAATTGTCAGAAATGTTGGGTGCCTATACCACTTATGCCAATGCGGGTTTCTACAGTAAACCAAGGATCATTACGCGCATAGAAGATAAAAACGGGAATTTGATTCAGTCTTTCCCCTCGATCAAAAAAGAAGTGATCGATGAGCATACGGCTTATGTGATGGTGGACTTACTATCTAATGTGACCAATAATGGTACGGGAAGGAGAATACGCTACAAATACAACATCAGTGCGCCCGTTGCGGGTAAAACTGGTACAACCAATGAAAATAGTGATGGTTGGTATATTGGTCTGGTGCCTAAATTAGTAGCAGGTGCATGGGTAGGAGGCGATGAGAAAACCATTCGTTTCAGAGAGACCCGCTATGGTTGTGGGGCACATATGGCATTGCCAATATGGGCTAACTTCATGAAGCAAGTTTATGCCGATGAAACTTTAGGAATCACAGAAGAAGATCTTTTCGAGCGACCAGAAAATCTGGCGATCGAGGTAGATTGTAGTAAGTACTTAGAGGTGAACCCGGAAACAGGACTGCCTATGGCAGCTGGAGCTGCTCCTGCCAATGGTGCAGGTGCTGCGGTGCCCGGTATGGCTCCTATTGACCCTGGTGCGGCTTTAGCACCTGCGCCTAGTTCTAATAGCTCTACAAAGCAAGCAACGGATCCCAATGCGACCAATACGCGATCAAACACCTATGATTACAATAGTGAGTTTGATTGATGGTATAGTCAAATACAAAAATAAAAAGGGCAGTCTCGAAGTCGAGACTGCCCTTTTTGTTTTTGTATTATTATTTTAGCTATTTCTACTTGTTGCGTTCAAGTACATCATAATGAAGTAGAACAACTGTCCCAATGATGCTAAAGCAGCAACAGTATAAGTCATAGCGGCCCACCATAAAGCGTTTTTAGCTTGCTTTTGTCCCTGAGGTGTTCCGGTCGCGTTCGTTTCTTCTAACCACTTTAATGCGCGGTTACTGGCGTTGAACTCAACAGGTAAGGTGATGAAGCTGAATAGGGTAGTGGTCGCGAACATAAGTACACCTAACAATAATAATTGAGGCATACCTGCCGCAGCTAAACCAACACCGATCATTAGAATGATGTTCAAAAACTTGGTACTGATATTAACGATCGGTACTAAGTTAGAACGCATTTTCAAGAAACCGTAAGAAGTAGCATGTTGAACCGCATGTCCGCATTCGTGTGCCGAAACCGCGGCTGCTGCAACATTTCTCTCATTGTAAACCACTTCACTCAGGTTAACGGTTTTATTTGCCGGGTTATAGTGATCGGTCAATGTACCTTTCACACTAACAACTTGAACATCAGTGATACCGTAATCGGCTAGCATTTTTTCGGCTATTTCTTTACCACTGAGTTGAGTAGGCGTTTGAGAGTATTGCTTGAAACGGCGTTGTAGGGTGTCGCCCACTAATTTGCTGGCCAACATCGCTATACCCGTGATAACATAATACATCATATTGCCTCCCATGCCCATGCCTCCCATTTGGAAGATTAAAGCTAAACCGACAGAGATGTATGCGATGGTTGAGATCATGTTTTACTGGATTGTGTATTTAAATGGATAGCTTGAAGCATCTTATTAAAAGCCTCGAAATTTCGACTATGTGTTAAAACTTTCGTCACAAATAGCCGCAATCGAAATTTACGAAACTTTAGACATATGCACCTCAAAAAACGCCATTGCTTGCTCATTGGTTCGCTGTAGCTGATGTTGTATTGTGTTTCCGTTGTCGCACAAGGGATAGGAGTGGTAATGAAGCCGCTGAATGCGCCCTGTTTGGCGGT
>JAHDGT010000292.1 GCA_020631675.1 Bacteroidota bacterium | reverse complement strand
AATGCAGACTGCCCGAACAATCTTGGACCGATTGCATTGAACAAGCCGAAGAAAGCCTAAACTCTGGTAAAGCTCTAGACGTACTAAAGAAGCTACTACTAAACACGCTCTAATAGATTACTCGTAGAAAATCTTATCGCATTTTCGAAAAAACTACTTTAGCGTCAGCACGAAGTCTCATGTCTCGAGTCTCAGGTCTAACTACTTATCATGCACATTTTAGATAAAATCATAGCCCACAAAAGAAAAGAAGTGGAGCAGCAAAAAGCAGCTTGTCCGGTCGCTGAATTGGAACAAAGCACTCTTTTCAATCGCGATTGCTTGTCGCTAAGAGATGCCTTGATCAAGACGGGCGACTTGGGCATTATCGCGGAGTTCAAAAGACGTTCCCCTTCTAAATCGTGGATCAATAAAGACGCGAACCCTATTGAGGTGATCCCTGCCTATGAAGCAGCAGGAGCTGCGGCGATTTCCGTATTAACCGATCAGCATTTTTTCGGAGGGTCTAATGACTTTTTAAGGGCTGCGAGAACATGCTGCACCTTACCGCTCTTGCGCAAAGATTTTACCATTAGTGAATACCAGATCATAGAAGCAAAATCAATCGGTGCTGATGCTATACTATTGATCGCTGCGGTACTGACTAAAGCGGAAATTCAGCGATTTACTCGATTAGCACATAGCCTTAGCCTATCTGTGCTAATAGAAGTACATGCGGAAGAAGAACTACAAAAAATACCTGAGGTGGTAGATGTGATAGGGGTGAATAATCGCGACCTCAAACACTTTACAGTAGATATAGATCGCTCTATTCGATTAAAAAGCCAGCTACCGGATTCGGCAGTACACATTGCGGAAAGCGGCTTAAAAAAAGCGGAAACCATAGCCCGAATGCGGGCAGAAGGCTTTGACGGTTTTTTGATCGGAGAAACCTTTATGCGAGAGGTGAACCCAGGGGCAAAGTGTGAAGCGACCATTGCCGAGGTACATGCTTTAGAACCCCTAAGCACAAAATAAGTATGGAGCGGACACGACTGAAAATAAAGGTTTGTGGCATGCGGGAGAAAAGAAACATTGCCGACTTAGCCACAATAAAACCTGATATGATGGGCTTCATTTTTTACCCGCCTTCGTCTCGTTTTGTAGGAGCTATTTTTGATGTCGCCATTACGGAACATATAGATGAAGCAATTAGCAGGGTAGGCGTTTTTGTAAATGAAAGTATAGAAAAAGTGCTTCAAATTCGTGATCAATACGGATTGGATTTTGTTCAATTACATGGTGATGAATCGGTCAACTATTGCGAGGCTTTACATGATAAAGACGTGCAGCTCATCAAAGTTTTTTCAGTAGGAGAGCACTTTGATTTTAGTGATTTAGAAGCCTACGAACCCTATTGTTCCTATTTCCTTTTTGATACAAAAGGACCTTTGAGAGGAGGCAATGGTCGGCAGTTTGATTGGTCTGTTTTGCAGGCTTATAGTGGTGACCTGCCCATCATTCTAAGTGGAGGCATCGGGCCGCAAGATGTTCCCGCTATTTTAGAAGCGGTGGCAAGTATGCCCGCCATACAAGCCATAGATGTGAATAGCGGATTTGAATTAGCCCCTGCTCAAAAAGACATTCCGGCATTAAGTCGGTTTTTTACAAAAATCAGAAAATAATACGTCAACAGATATGTCTACGAATTACCAAGTCAACGATAAAGGTTACTACGGCCAATATGGAGGCGCATTCATACCAGAGATGCTGTACCCCAATGTGGAAGCACTCAAGGCTCGCTATTTAGAGATCATGGCAGATGCCCAATTTCAGGCGGATCTTCAGCAGTTGTTGCGAGATTATGTAGGTAGACCTACCCCCCTGTATTTCGCACCACGCTTATCCGCTCATTACGGTACTCGGATCTATTTGAAAAGAGAAGATCTGAATCATACCGGTGCGCACAAAATCAATAATACGGTTGGGCAGATTTTATTGGCAGAGCGTTTAGGCAAAAAAAGAATCATAGCCGAAACAGGAGCCGGGCAACATGGAGTAGCAACAGCTACGGTATGCGCTTTAAAGGGCATGGAGTGCATCGTATACATGGGGGCTACGGATGTGGAAAGACAAGCACCAAACGTAGCTCGTATGCGCATGTTAGGGGCGAAGGTTGTACCTGTACATAGTGGTGATAAAACCTTGAAAGATGCCACGAATGAAGCCATCAGAGATTGGATCCGCTATCCAGAAGAAACGCATTATATCATAGGTTCGGTAGTTGGCCCGCATCCTTTCCCGGATATGGTGGCGCGTTTTCAGGCAGTGATCAGCGAAGAGATGCGTAGGCAATTGAAAGCAGCCACAGGCAGTGAATGCCCGGATCACATCATTGCCTGTGTAGGAGGAGGCAGCAATGCGGCAGGCGCATTTTACCATTATCTGGAAGAAACACAAGTGAATCTGATCGCTGTAGAAGCAGCAGGAAGAGGCCTACAAAGCGGACATTCAGCCGCTACAACGGCATTAGGTAGAACGGGTATATTACATGGCAGCAAGACCCTGCTCATGCAAACCCAAGACGGACAAGTCACCGAGCCTTACTCCATATCAGCTGGTTTGGATTATCCAGGCATTGGCCCGATGCATGCACATCTGTTTTCCAGCAAGCGGGCACAGTTTCAGTATGTGACCGATGAAGAAGCATTGACGGCCGCCTTTGAGTTGTCGCGATTAGAAGGTATTATACCCGCATTAGAAACAGCACATGCCTTCGCCGCCTTGAAACATTTGTCCTTCGGTCCCAAAGAAGTCGTAGTGATAAATTTGTCTGGCCGTGGCGACAAAGACCTATCCACCTACATCAAACATTTAAACGACTAAACCCAATATTTCCAATTCCCCCTGTGAGGGATAGGAGTGGAAATGAGGGGGCTGGATGCGCCCTGAGCGGCGGCTTAAAAAGGCGGCCCAGAGGTAGCCATTTTTAAGCCTGCCAGCGAAGCAGCAGACAGCACCCGAATTGGAATGGATAGCCCGACCACGCAGTAAAAAGGGGCAGAACCGTAGAGACGTTATATCATAACGTCTTGTTTGCCGTTCCTGAACCATATTCACACGAGAGCACCCACCCCTTTTTATTGCGTGGGCACAGCCAAATTAAAATTCAATATCAAATACAAGAGTAGCAAAAATGATAGCAACGAAAAATAGAATTAAAGCCCTTTTCGAGCAAGGAGACAAAGAAGTGTTGAGCATTTATTTCACCGCAGGATACCCCAACTTAGGTGATACGGTTACTGTGCTGAAATCATTGGCAGCGGCAGGCGTGGATATGGTAGAAATAGGGATTCCGTTCAGCGACCCTATGGCGGATGGACCTACGATACAACAGAGTGGGCAGCGGGCTTTAGAGAATGGGATGACGCTTTCTTTATTATTTGAGCAGTTAGAGAACATACGTGAGGAGGTGAAAATCCCTTTGGTGTTGATGGGCTATTTGAATGTGGTTTATCAGTACGGTATAGAGTTGTTTTGCAAGAAATGTAGCGAGCTGGGCATTGATGGGGTGATACTGCCGGATCTGCCGATGGATTTATATGAGGAAGCATACAAAGCGACTTTTGAGCGGTATGGGTTATCCTTTATTCAATTGATCACGCCACAATCGAGTGAAGAGCGGATACGTAAAATAGATGCGCTGAGTGATGGCTTTATTTATATGGTTTCATCAGCGGCGACAACGGGTGGTGCGGGTCAGTTCAGTGAGGCGCAGGAAGCTTATTTTGAGCGGGTACGAGGGATGAACTTAAGCAAGCCGACTGTGATCGGCTTTGGCATTGCGGATCACGAAAGTTTTCAAGCAGCTTGCGCACATGCGAGAGGTGCGATCATAGGTAGTGCGTTCATTAGAGCGATAAGAGGAGTTGACACAGAAGAATTGGCGGAATGTATACACCAATTCGTACAGAAAATTCGTTTTGGGAACTAAGTGCGGATATGTCGTGTTCTTGGGTCGTTGAGATAGTTTAAAGTTTCTTGATGCTGGCGAAAAATCAGGATTTTTAGTGCTGTTGAAGCGTTTTTTGAGCGGCATAGCAGCGCTACGGCGGGAAAAAAAGGCGAAAACAGCGCTGAAAAGACGATTTTGCAGCCCATTAAAGAAACTGTAAACTACCTCAGTATCATGATTTTTTAACGTTGTGCTTAACACAATCCTTGAGGCTTTATGTTACCTTTAGTTTTCATTTAGAGTAAATACTTGGTTGAGTATCATAGAAGGGGTTGTGGCGCAGGTGTAGAGGAGGTACTCCCATGAAAGAAAACAAATTACTTTTGACAGAAACAGTTTTGACCTTATCGGGTGTTAGCCCGCTTGATTTTTACGGTGCGGACAATGCGAATTTCAGACTGCTGAGATCTTCTTTCCCAAAGTTGAAGTTGGTACCGCGAGGTGATAAAATCAAAGTGCTCGGACAAGAAGAAGATATTATTTCTTTTCAGGAGAATGTAGAAGCGATACTGGATTTCGTTCGGCATCATGGGAGCATCCAAACCTATCAGGTTGAAGATATATTAGCGGGGCAGGCACCGCAGCAGTTGAGTAGTTCCAGTAAAGACGGTATGATTCTTTACGGCCGCAACGGTAAATTGATCAAAGCTAAAACTAAGAATCAACGGGTTCTAGTAGAGGCGATCGAAAAGAATGATGTGGTTTTCGCGGTTGGTCCTGCGGGTACGGGTAAGACCTATACGGCCGTGGCAATGGCGGTGAGAGCGCTCAAGAATAAGGTGATCAAGCGCATTGTGCTGACCCGACCTGCTGTAGAAGCCGGAGAAAGCTTAGGTTATTTGCCAGGTGACTTGAAAGATAAGGTGGATCCCTATCTTCGTCCGCTCTACGATGCTTTGGATGATATGATCCCTACGGCGAAGCTGAATTACTATATGACCAATAGAATCATTGAAGTAGCACCGCTGGCGTTCATGCGTGGTAGAACGATCGATGATGCTTTTGTGATTTTAGATGAGGCGCAGAATGCCACGGATCTTCAATTGAAGATGTGTTTGACGCGTTTGGGTCCTTCTGCGAAGTGCATTATGACGGGTGACCTTTCACAAATTGATTTGCCTAGACAGTATCGTTCCGGTTTATCGAAATGTGTGCATATTCTGGATGGCATTAAAGGCATTGGCGTGGTGAAATTGACCACAGAAGACGTGGTTCGTCACCGCTTGGTGAAGCACATCATCAAGGCTTATGATGTTGCGGCGGAAGAAGAGAAAGCTTACAAAGAAAAGCGCAAGTTAGAGCGAGAAGCTCGTATCGCGGGTGCGGCCAACGCTAATAACCCGTCTACTATTTCGGATGCACTGGGAGAGACGCCCAACAAAAAGGACTGATGATCCTTGATGAGATAATATAATATTCCTTTAAAGGGATGGCTTAGTACAAGCCATCCCTTTTTTTTATCTTACGCTTGCTAGTTTAAATAAAAGACAACCTATGAGTAAAATAGTGGCTAATGCCGATGCTGCGATTCAAGGTGTTCAAGATGATATGACCTTGATGTTGGGCGGCTTCGGTTTATGTGGCATTCCTGAAAATTGTATATCCGCTTTAGTGCGTTTAGGAGCTACAGGGCTGACCTGTATCTCTAATAATGCCGGGGTGGATGATTTTGGTTTGGGTTTTTTGCTACAGCGCAGACAGATCAAAAAGATGATCTCCAGCTATGTGGGAGAGAATGCCGAGTTCGAACGTCAAGTGCTTTCTGGCGAATTGGAAGTAGAGTTGAACCCTCAAGGTACATTGGCGGAACGCATACGTGCCGGTGGTGCGGGTATTCCAGCTTTCTTCACACCGGCGGGTTATGGTACTGAGGTGGCCGAAGGCAAAGAGATGCGGGTCTTTAATGGCAAGAACTACATTTTAGAGCATGGTCTCGTTGCCGATTTCTCTATGGTGAAAGCTTGGAAAGGAGACCATAGTGGCAATCTCATTTTCAAAGCCACTGCCAGAAACTTCAATCCGATGATGGCCATGGCGGGTAAGATCACCATTGCCGAGGTAGAGGAATTAGTACCTGATGGCGAGTTGGATCCGAATCAAATTCACATTCCGGGTATTTTCGTACAGCGCATTTTCCAAGGCACGGATTATGAGAAGCGCATTGAACAAAGAACGACTAG
>JAHDGT010000291.1 GCA_020631675.1 Bacteroidota bacterium | reverse complement strand
TTAGGCGTAAGGTCGAGAAAATAACTTTAAACTACCTCCATAAAAAAAGCCCTGTAAGCAAATGCTTACAGGGCTTTTTTTATGTCGTCGCTTATTTCTATTAAGCTTCTTTTCTTACACTTTCCGCCAGGACCACTACACGGTTATTCAGTACTTCCGCAAAACCACCAGTGATGGTTACGGTAGTAGCACCTTCTTTCGCATTGATGCGAACAGTGCCCTCTCCAAGAGCGGAGATGAGAGGTGCGTGATTCGCAAGCACCTCAAAAGAACCGTTTACGCCAGGTAGCTTAATACCAGTAGCCTCTCCTGAGAATACGGTCTGGTCGGGTGTGATCAATTCAACTTGCATATCTTGATATTATGCTTGAAAGTTTCTATAAAGACGATTCGATTAGTTGTTAGCTGCTTCAGCTAATAACTTCTTACCCTTAGCGATCGCATCATCAATGGTACCTACTAAGTTGAAGGCAGCTTCTGGATATTCATCCACTTCACCGTTCAAGATCATTTGGAAACCGCGAATGGTCTCTTCGATCGGTACTAGTACACCGTGTAGACCGGTGAACTGCTCTGCTACGTGGAATGGCTGAGATAAGAAACGCTGTACACGACGTGCGCGGTGTACTACTGCCTTATCTTCTTCGCTCAATTCATCCATACCTAAGATGGCGATGATGTCTTGAAGTTCACGGTAACGCTGAAGGATCATGATCACATCTTGCGCGCACTTATAGTGCTCTTCACCTACGATATCCGCTGTTAAGATACGAGAAGAAGAGTCTAATGGATCTACCGCAGGGTAGATACCCAAAGAAGCCAATTTACGACTTAGTACCGTTGTTGCATCCAAGTGGGCGAAAGTTGTTGCAGGAGCAGGATCCGTCAAGTCATCCGCAGGTACGTAAACCGCTTGTACAGATGTAATAGAACCGCGCTTGGTAGAAGTAATACGCTCTTGCATCAGACCCATTTCCGTTGCCAATGTTGGCTGGTATCCTACCGCAGATGGCATACGACCTAAAAGTGCTGATACCTCAGAACCCGCCTGTGTGAAACGGAAGATGTTGTCGATAAAGAAAAGGATGTCTTTACCACTCGCATCACCGTCACCATCACGGAAGTACTCTGCAATGGTCAAACCTGACAAGGCTACACGAGCACGTGCACCAGGAGGTTCGTTCATCTGACCAAATACCATTGTTACGAAAGAATCTTCGCATTTTTTAGAATCAATCTTAGAGATGTCCCAAGCACCGGTTTCTTCGTAGTGGTGCATGAAATCATCACCATACTTGATCACCCCTGCTTCAACCATCTCACGAAGTAAGTCATTACCCTCACGAGTACGCTCTCCTACCCCAGCGAATACAGATAAACCAGAGTGACCCAATGCGATGTTGTTGATCAACTCCTGAATCAATACGGTTTTACCTACACCAGCACCACCGAACAAACCGATCTTACCCCCTTTTGAGTAAGGCTCGATCAAGTCGATCACTTTGATACCTGTGAAAAGTACTTCCGCTTCTGTTGATAAATCTTCGTAAGCAGGTGGTTGACGGTGAATCGCATATGAACGATCGCTTTTAACAGCAGGTGCGCCATCAATGGCTTCTCCTACCACATTGAACAATCGACCGCGAATCTGATCACCGATAGGCATGGAGATAGCCGCACCGGTATCTACAACATCCATACCGCGCAACAGACCCTCTGTCGCGTCCATAGCGATGGTACGAACGCTATCTTCACCAAGGTGTTGCTGACACTCAAGAACGATCTTCTGTCCGTCACCGCGATCTACTGTTAAAGCGTGTAAGATCTCAGGTAACTGACCGTTAGGGAAAGCGACATCGACTACCGCGCCAATGACTTGCTTGATTTTACCAACGTTGGCCATAAGTAAGTACTTATTTTATAGAACGAATCATACCCTGTAAGGCATGTGTTTCGAATACTCTTTTAAATCGACCGCGAAGGTACAGGAATATGACTCAATGTTCAAATAATATTGAAAGTTTTAGCCCGCTAAATCAGATATTTTTGGCTTTCTATTAGTGCAGTTGTTGGGAAAAGTGCTCATAAGTAATTAGCAGTGCTCTATATCGTGCCTTCTCAACTCAAGACTGTCCGCTTCAAGGCTGATTTCGCGCGAGGGATAGCAGTGGTATTAAGGGTGCTGAATGGCGTGTGAGTGCGCCTGTTGCGGGGGCGGCCCAGAGGTAGCCACCGCAACAGGCAGCAACGAACCGACAGGCAGGGCGCTTAATAGGAACGGATAGCCCGGTGGACGCAGTGAAAGCTTGCGCTTTTTAGACTCGAGATAGGAGACCCGAGACGTGAGATTTTCGTGCCGTGCGCCGATTGTTAAGATGCCAACTAGCGCAGGCTTTTATTGCGGGCACGCGCCCTTGGAATAAAGCATTAAACCAAAGTGGAAATTCCTTATCTTATGCTTGGCGAAAAGACGGTCAAAGCTTGACTATTTTAATTAGTGGATTAAATATGTTTATCGCAGTAAATCAAGTCGATGGCTTATTGTGTTTTTGGTGCGTTTTTTGCTGATATTATGTTTCCTTTTGATTATTGTCCCATTTTCCTGTCGTTTCAAACATAAGCCATTGAAAATGAGGCATCCATCAAACATCATTCGTTATATGAAGCCCTTCTCCATCATACGATCTTTATTGTTCAGCTTGGTTTTGGTTCTTTTTGCTTTTGGTCAGAGCGCAAATGCGCAAAGTAATTTGAAAAAAGCAACAGAGCTTTATGAGAATTTCGATTTCCAATCAGCGATTCCTGAATTGGAAAAAATTCTCAAAAAAGACAAGGGGAACAAAGAGGCCGCGATCATGTTGGCGGACTGTTACCGACAGACCAGCAATACTCGAAAAGCCGAGATCCAATATCGTAAAGTGTCTCAACGGTACAGCAAAGACCGTCCTGAGCTTTTGTATTATTATGCGCATGCGATGATGAGCAATGGCAAATACAAGGAAGCTGGGGAGAAATTCAGAGAATATACAGAGAAGGAGCCGAGTGATCGCAGAGGATGGAATTTCATGGAATCATGTGAGAACATTGAGTTGTTGCGTGCGGATTCCGCGATGTATAGCTTGAAAAACTTTCAATACAATACGGATGCGAATGAGTTCTCGCCTGTATTTTTCAAGGATGGGATCGTTTTCGCTTCTGACCGTAGTACGGGTTTGGTGGAAAGTAAGAGTGGTTGGACAGGAAATGCGTATACCGCTGTTTTTCAAGTGGCTAAAAATGGCTACCGTTGGGGAAAGCCCGAGCCATTGAAAGGCTGGAAGGCTCATTCTTACCATGAGGGTCCTGCTTGTTTTAACCAGCGTGGGGATAAGATGTACATCACTCGAAATGTGAGTAAAAGCAAGGGTCGTAAAGGCGGTGAGGTCAATTTAAAGATCTACGAAAGCAGATGGGATGGCAATAAGTGGTCCGAGCCACGTGAAATGGGCTTCAATAGCGATCATTTTTCTTGCGGGCATCCGGCATTAAGTCCGGACGGCAAACGCTTGTACTTCACTTCTGATATGGACAGAGGATACGGCGGGAAAGATCTTTACTATGTAGAGTTCAATGGTGGCAGATGGGGAAAACCACAAAACTTAGGCAAGCGAATCAATACGAAGGGAGATGAAATGTTCCCTACTGTTTTAGAAGACGGAACCTTATATTTCGCATCTGATGGTTTAGGTGGTTTCGGTGGTTTGGACATTTTCGAGGCGAAACCAGTGATGGAAGATTGGGAGATCAGCAATTTCGGCTCTCCGGTGAATGGTTCTAAAGATGACTTTGGCTTAATACTTAGTGAAGACAGACGTTCCGGCTATTTCAACTCGAATAGAAAGGCTAGAGGCAGCAAGGGCGGTGATGATTTGTATTTGCTTTCTATCAATGAGCAAAAAGCGATGGAGTTGGTCAGCGTTCCAGTTGGCAGTAATTCAAATACGGTGAATAAGAAGAGTGCGGAGCCTTATAAGCTTCCTTCTGGGAAAAGCTCAAAGGAAGTTACTTATCCTAAGATCTCTCCAGAGCCTGCTTCTTCGCCCAATGCGAAAAAGAATAATAGTTATGATGCTCGTCCGAGTACAGCGGCAAAGCCTGTTGTTCAACCTCCTGTTAGTACTCGTACAAAACCTCCGACCACAAATGTAAGTGGACGACCAACGAGCAAACCCAGCTATGTTCCTAGTTCAAGACCAACAACGACTTCTTCCGCTACAGTAGTGGATAATGAACGACAAGCACCTTTCTCCTCCCCTCCTGTTAGTGTTAATGAGATGCCTAACATGAATCCTTCAGATGGCAGCTATGTGTTAACGGGTGTTGCCTTGAGTAATGGCATCAATAAACGTCCTTTAGGTGGTGTTTTATTGGAATTACGTGATTTGAGGGCTGGAACCTACAAGACTTTTGTGGCCAAAGAAAACGGGAACTTCTATTTCTCTCTTTTACCTGATCGAGAATATGAGTTGATCAATAAGGGTTATCATAATCATGCGGAAGATCGCGAGATGATCAAGACGTACAATCCGCCTCATTATGTGATCCACAAGATCATTTATGGTCCTGCGAATGGCTCGCCTAATACGCATCTTTACAAGAAGCGCTATAACGATTATACGCCAACACCTGAATCTATTGAATACAAGCAACAGGAGCAGCAGCGTTATTACGAACGTCAGCAACAAAAGAACGATAATCGTCGATATGACAATGGCCCTCGCTCTTCGATCGAGGCTCCTTCTGGCGTAAATCAAGCAGAGTCCATTTTAGGCAGACCACTACCCCAAAATGCTTCGCGGCCATTACCGCCGAGTGCGGATCTTCCGAATGGCGCATCACCTGTTTTAAGTATCACTACTTATGGTGAAGTATCACCCAATGCTCCTAAAGGTGGGCAGACTACCAGCAATAATGATTTCGTTTTTGTGGGCAATCAACCAACCGCAATACCTCATGATCTGACTTTTAATGATAATATCATTAACAAACTGAGTTCTTTAGCTAATGCTGAGCAAATTCAGGCGAAACATAGCAGCAGCAGGTCTTACAAAGCTCAAGTTGGCGCATATAATCAGTCTTTATTGCCTTCTGAATCCATCTTCCAAATTCTAAGAGAACACAATATGGCTTATCAGGAAGATTATGATGCTGCTAACCAACATTATCTTTACTCTGTTGGGAATTTTGTTAGAGCCTCTGACGCTCAAAAGTTAGCTAACATTTTGAGAGAAATTGGCTTTAGTGACTCTTTTGTTACTACTTATCAGAATGGGGTTAGAGTGAAGTAAGTAGCAAGATGTAAGACATACGGCTTTGTGCTGACGCTGAAGTATTCAGCCACTCTATATGATTAGTTTTACCCTAAAAACAAAAGGCATGATACTTACTGTATCATGCCTTTTGTTTTTTTGTAACTGCGGACAAACGCATAGGTGCTTACTTCACTCTCACAAAGATGAACTCCCCCATTGGTGCGATCTCTCCATTATTCAAAAGCGGTCCGCTATTTAGCTCAGTGATCACGGAATAAGGTTGTGTCGCATCGTTCAATGCATCGAAGGTGGTTCCACTATCCGTACCCGCGTCATATACATTTACGGGAACGGTCTTTGTCTCGACCCAAGACCCATTTTCGAACAATTGTACATTTTCTATTCCTACGAACCAATCTGGTGAAGGGCCGATACGAGCAACCATGCTGACTCTGCTGTAAGCCTCTGATACGCCGAATTCATCACTTGCATTTTCATTGGGCAGATCCACTCTTGTTCCACTTATTCGATCCAACGCGGAATCATTGGTGATCAGTGAATTGATCTCTGCATCTAAGGCGGAACTGATTCCTGATTCAGCATGTGATCGCATGCCACTTGAAGCCAAGTTGCCCACAGCATAAAGCTCAACAGAGCTATTATGACTCATCCCTCTAAAGGCGGAAAAGTGGGCACTGGAGGGGAATTCATTGGGGTGTGTACTCTCACTCCACAAAGGCTCGAAGGTGACTTCATAGCCAATGTCAAACTGGGCTAATTCATTGTTATCCTCACAGGCAGTGATTCCGCAACAAAGTAAGCATCCGAGTAAAATACAGTTTCTAATACTTGATAGATGACGCAAATGATAGTTATTTGCTTTT